>JAGXRZ010000042.1 GCA_018335585.1 Selenomonadales bacterium | reverse complement strand
CCCCGACCAAGGTGCCGCAGGAATATCTCGATCTAGCCGACGTACTCGAACTGCCCCCGCTCAAGACCAACATGACGCTCACGCAGTTTCGCGTCAGCACAAAACTGGACCTCTCGGTAAACCTGAGGTAACAGGACATTTGAAAACCGCTGAAACCCTTGCTACTACAGGGTCTCAGCGATTTTTACACTCGATATCTCCCAAAGTCAAGAACATGGAAAGCAGTTTAGCACTTGCAGGATTATATCCGAGTATAGAGAAAGATTACGAGAATATAGAGGGATCACAGGTGAAACAAAAAGAACCGTCCCTTTTGTTTTTAGTCCCTTTTGTTTTTAAGGTGGAAGGGTGAAGGGTATGCAGTTGCTCTTAGATGAGCTGATTGTTAAGTACAAACCTCGCACGTCGGAAGGGCGACTGGCGAGCTATATCCCGGAGCTTAGTAAGGCGGACAAAGGAGCCTTGGCCGTGGTTGTGGCGGGCGCGGCGGGAATTGCGGCCAGTGCAGGCGACACGCGCGTGCGCTTCACTTTGCAGAGCGTGTCTAAGCTGTTCGCTCTAGCCTTAGCGCTCCTTGATAACGGCACTGAGACGGTGTTTAGCCGCATTGGCATGGAACCTACCGGCGACTCCTTTAATTCACTGATGCGGCTAGAAACGTTTAGCTCTCTAAAACCAATTAACCCCTTAGTAAACGCCGGTGCTATCGCCACTACGGCGCTGATTAAGGGTAATTCGGTTGCGGAGAAGTTCAGTCGTTTGACTGAGTTTGTCCGCGCGCTAGCTCCGGACTGCTACGTAGGCTTTAACGAGGCCGTGTACCGGTCTGAGTCTTTGTCTGGCGACCGCAACCGCGCCATCGCCTATTTTCTGCGCGACATAGGCGCGCTAGAGGGCAGCGCCGAAGAATCCCTCGACCTCTACTTTCGGCAATGTTCCCTAGAGGCAGATTGCTTTACACTCGCGACGTTAGCTAACGCTTTGGCGGGCTGCCGCGATACGACACTGCTTCCGCGGCAATACTGCCGCATTATCCGCACTTTTATGTTTACGTGCGGCATGTATAACGCGTCGGGCGAGTTTGCAGTTAAGGTTGGGTTCCCCGCCAAAAGCGGTGTCTCCGGCGCTATTCTGGGCATAGTCCCGGGTAGCCTAGGCCTAGGGGTGTACGGACCCTCCCTCGACCCAAAGGGCAACAGCGTGGCCGGCGTTGCGCTGTTGGCGGAACTAAGCGAGCGCGCGAACCTCTATTTGCTCTAGCCTACTTGCCGCCGCGCCGCAACACCTTGCCCGGCAAGGCACCGCTGTGCTCGCCGTTCTCGATTACTACAGTCCCGTTTACCATGACTAGGTCGATGCCGCGCGGGTAGGCATGCGGTTCGCTATAGGTAGCGAGCTCGGCTACAGTCGCCGGGTCAAACATTACGAGGTCGGCGTAAGTCCCGGGGCGCAACAAGCCGCGGTCGTACAGCCTAAAGCGCTGCGCCGCGAAGCTGGTCATTTTGCGCACGGCCTCCTCTAGCCTTAACACGCCGCGTTCGCGCACGTAGGTGCCGAGCACGCGCGGGAAAGTACCGTAAGCGCGGGGATGAGGTTTACCGGCAGAAAGCGGGCCGTATGTCGCGCGTAGCGTAGCGTCAGAGCCAATCATGACCAAAGGGTGCTGCATTACATATTCCACGTCCGCTTCGCACATAGCAAATCGGACCATGGCGACGTCGAAGTTCTCGGCGAGTAACAGGTCTAAGCACGCCTCTAGCGGTTCTTTGCCCACCATATGGCTAATCTCCTGCAGCGTGCGCCCTTCAAAGCGCTTGTTCTCCTCCTTACGGCAAGAGGCGATAAGCAGGTTGTCCCACCGTTCATTTGCCGCCTGAATCTCCCCCACAATCTTGCCCCGCGTAGATGGGTCAAGCAGGCGTTCCCGCATCGCGGCAGTACCCCCGGCGTGCGCCCACTGCGGAATTACTACCTTTAGCCCGGTGCTGGTGGCGGTGTAGGGATATTGGTCTAGCGTTACGTCTATGCCTTGCTGCCGCATGTCTTCCACTAAAGCCAGTGACTCTTTAACCAGGCCGAAATTTTGTTCGCCACACACCTTGTGGTGCGAAATGTGTACAGGCAGTTTGGCTTGGCGGCCTACATCGATTGTTTCTGCCACCGAAGCCAAAAGCCCGCCCCGTTCGTCGCGCATATGTGAGGCATACAAGCCGCCGTATTTTGCCACTACTTTGGCCAAAGCCACGATTTCTGCGTGCGTACCGTAGGAACCCGGCGGGTAGATTAGCCCGGTCGTGAGGCCGTGCGCGCCGGCCTGCAAAGCAGCCTCTGTCAGCACACACATTTGCCTTAGCCCTTCTACCGTAGCCTCGCGGTCGGCAAGTCCCATCGCCACAGCACGAATATTGCCATGACCCACGAGCGGCACTACGTTCACCCCAAGCCCCTGCGCTGTAAGCAGCTCGAGGTACTCGGCAAAACTCGCGTAGGCTTCGGTGTGGTCGCTCTTCGCCTCACGCGGCGCGGCCGAGCTGCCGCACTGACCGATGACTTCCGTAGTGACGCCTTGACGCACCTTGCTTTCTGCCTGGGGATTCTTAAAGAAGGCTTCGTCGCTATGCGAATGCGCATCGATAAACCCCGGCGCGACTACACGTCCGGCCGCGTCAATCACCCGTTGCGCGGGTGTATCTACCTGACCAAGCTCGGCGATGCGCTCCCCTAAAACTCCAATGCTGCCGTAAAACCACGGCGCCCCGGTGCCATCGACTAGGCGGGCGTTTTTAATTACCAAATTTAGCATCGTGCATTCCTCCTCTAAATTGCTTAACTACTACCAGTCTATAAGAAGGAGCAGATAAGGTCTATGTGGCCATTTGTAGAGAGCCGCTATCAGCGCATAGTGGCTGTAGAACATGACACGCTCAATGACTGCTTTGTCCTCTATGAGCGTAAACCAGACGGACATGTCACTAGCTTCACCGTAGCTAGTCGGCACTACTTTATCGTCGACGACATCTCCGCCCTGCCAGGCAAAAACCTTGATATAACCGAGCTCAGCGGCCCTCACCCCCTGCGCTATCTCGTGCGCTGCCAAAACTACAGGGAGCACCTTGAACAGGTTAAGGGCGTGCGCCGGGCGGGGAAACACCTGTGGCACAGAAACGCCGCCCTAAGCTTTCTGATTCGCAGCCAGACCGCGCTGTTTGCGGCGATGCGGCCACATGACCTTAAAGTAGCCGCCGTAGACCTTGAAGTCTATACCAGCAAGGCTAAGTTGTTTGCCGACGCGAACGACCCCGACGACCGGATTATCTTGGCCACCGTCGCCGATAACCGCGGGCAGTCCTTTTTATTTGACGCTCGCACGCTCGGGGAAGAAGGCCTGATAGCAGCCCTGTGTCAGCTCATTTGCCGCGAAGACTATGACGTGTTGGTCGGCCACAACATCACCGGTTTCGACCTCCCCTATCTTACCACGCGCGCCGCACGGCACAGACTCCCCCTAAATCTCGGGCGGGACGGCGGGCCTTTGTTTGCGCGTGAGGGAAGGCGGCAGATGGGTTTACCCGCGAGCGCAGACTACTTTGTTTTTGGCCGCCATATAGTCGATACGCTACCACTCCTCATTCAGTGGGACACAACTCACCGCACGCTAGCGAACTTTCAGCTAAAGGAAGCCGTGCAGGCGCTAGGGCTCGGCGTTGACCGCCGTGACTTTGACCGCGGTGAGATTTCTCACCTGTGGGACAAGGGCGAACAGCGCCTCTTGGACTACGCGGTAGCCGACGCGCGAGACTCGCTTGCGCTCTACAACTTCTTGATTCCTGCTTTCTTCTACCAGACACAGCTGCTCCCGCTTACCTTGCAGCAGTGTGTCAATACGGGAACTGGGTCGAAAGTAGACTTAGCCATGGTGCGGGCGTACCTAGAGCGCGCCCATAGCCTGCCTTTACGTCAGGAAGCGTCTGGCGCAGAAGCAAGCGGCGGGCTTACCGAGGTGCGCAGTCTTGGTTGGCATAGCCGCGTGCATAAAGCCGATGTAGCCAGCCTCTACCCAAGCATCTGCCTTTCTTTCAAGTGTAAGCCCCGCACGGACAACCTAGACGCTTTCCTTGGACTTTTGACGGAACTTACCGCCAGGCGTCTGGCAGCCAAAGAAAACCTAAAGAACTTACCCCTAGGCACTCTCGAATACCGCGCCGCCGACGCGCTGCAAAACAGCCTTAAAGTCCTAATCAACAGTTTCTACGGCCTGCTTGGCGCGGCGGGCCTCCATTTTGCGGATGCCGAGGTAAGCGGCGAGATTACGCGGCGCGGCCAAGCCATCCTCTTAAGTATGGCCGCTAACGCCGAACATGCTGGCGGCACGGTGGTGGAACTTGACACAGACGGCGTCTATTTTACTCTGCCTGGGCTAGGGCACCAGCCAAGCGAGATAGCCGCGCTGATTGGCCGAGGGCTTCCGGCAGGTATCAAGGTGGAGTACGAGGGCTACTTCGACCATATGTACTCCTATGCCGCCAAGAACTATGTCCTCTTTGGCAAAGAAGGCATCACCCGTAAAGGGGTAGTGTTTCGCTCCCGCCGCCTCTATGGCCTACAGGAAGGGTTTATTAAGGCAATCATTCGGTGTTTAGCAGCAGAAGATGTCCCCTGCCTAGGCGACACGTACAGAAGTTATGCCCTGCGCCTTCGCCAGGGCGGCCTGACACGCGATGAAGTCACAAGCTATGTCAGCGTTGATACGACCTGGGAGGACTACGCTGCCCACATAGCCGCGGGAGGCCCCCGTACACGCGCCTTCGACCTAGTGGCAGAGCGGCCCGACCGCGCGCGCTGGGCGCTGAAATCCCGCATCTACTATTACCACGCGCAGCACGGGCAACTAAAGCTCAGCGAAGACTATACTGGCGACTACGATATCCGCCTCTATCTCGAGGTGCTTGAAAAAACGGCAGAGAAGTTTCTCTACCTCCTGCCGCCGCTAGATTGGCATCGCGTGTTTAGTGAGCTAAGTATCTCCCGCGAGGAGGCAGCGAGAATCAAGCTTTGGAGTTTCCGTCCATCGCCTGAGGTGCTTAGAGAGTATGAACGCGTGCAGAAGCGCGACTTTCAGTTGCGGTTGTTCTAGGGCGAAACCTAGAGCGTCATCTCTCGTATTACTTAAGAAGGAGTGGAGGCCGATGTGGAAACGCATGTTGGTGCGCACGGCTGTTGCACTATTGCTGGCGCTTCTGGCGGTAGTGTTGTTTGACTACTTTTCTTGTCAGGCGACGAAGCTTCCTCTGCCACATACGGCGGCCCTCAGAACGCACGTCACAAGTGACGTATGGGAAGGAAGCGAGCTGCAGGCACGCCGGTTAGCTAACGGCTACGCTGTAACCCTTAACCGCCGCAGTGCGGATGGCCGCATGATAAGTCACCGCTACGAAGTGAGCGACGCGCTGGAAGTTAAGGAGCTAGGCGTAAGCCTCACCTATCCGCCGGCGAATGCCGTCAACATCCTGCTGGCGCTGACCCTAGGGCTGATACTTAGCGGCTACGCTGCCCTAACTTGGTTCACGCGGCGCAAACGGAGATAATGTAACAGGGGAGTGTTCACCACAGAGGCACTGAGAGCACAGAGAGGAAGAAGAAGGCACAATACCCACCCTGGCACGTACTCCTTCACTCAAACCTCTGTGTCCTCTGTGACTCTGTGGTGAATCCACGCTCTGCTCTCAGTCAAAATCTATAGGCGCGGGGATAGTTATTTGCTTTATGGCTTCTATGGCGAAGTCGTCGGTCATGCCCGCCACATAGTCGGCGATAATACGCACGGCTGGCACCGCATTGGCCTCATAGATGTGCCGCATACCGCGCAAAAACTCGCCAAACTGCGCGTCGAGGCGAATTGCCCCATGCGCATAGGGCGGCAAATCCCATCCTTGCCGCGTGAAGAGATCTAACAAATAGTCAAACACACCTTCGATAATGCGCTGGCAAAACACGCGGTAGCGCTCCATGCGGGGGTGACGGTAGATGCGCTCTTTGTTAAAGGCGTAGAGCCGCAGCACCAATTCGTTTTTCTCGTCGGAAAAGCCGACGTAATCTTTCCCCGTCGACTCCTGCACTACATCGGCGACAAGCGTGCCGATAATCTGCCCGTTTGAACTGCCCAGCGCCTGCCTCACTAGGGGGTCTACCTCCGCTAGGGTGACAAACTTAGCGGTAATCGCGTCTTCTAAGTCGCGCCCGAGATAGGCTATTTTGTCGGCGAGGCGCACGACACAGCCCTCGTAGGTATTGGGAGCGAGCCCGCGGTCTTTAACTTCAGCCAGTATCTTTGGGAGAGGCTCCGGGGCAAGGCGTTGTTCAAAACGCTCTCCACAGTGACTAATTACACCGTCGCGCACTCCATACGTCAGGTTAAGCCCTGCCCCGTCGTGCGCTAACACATCTACCACGCGCAGACCGTGCAACTCGTGGATAAAGCCGCCAATCTCCGTCGTCCTGTTGTGCAGCACGCGTTCGCCTTCGTGTCCGAAAGGCGCGTGCCCCAAATCGTGTGCTAAGGCAATCGCCTGCGCCAAGTCGGCGTCGAGCCCAAGCGCCTTACAAATAGTTACGGCAATCGTGGCCACGTGCAGCACATGCTCAATGCGTGTGCAGACGTGGTCGTTTTGTGGCGCATAAAAAGCTTGCGTCTTGTGCTTGAGACGGCGAAAAGGCGTGGAGTGGATGATGGCCGTGACGTCGCGAAAGTAGTCGCCGCGCAAGTCGGCCTCGCGTGGGTAAGCGCGCGCCCGCAGTAGAGCAGGTGGCAGTGGATTTAGCATGGACTTCCTCCCTTCTGTGCATGGAACGTTTATCCATGGAGAGAATAGGCGTAGGAGGTGGAAGAGTGGTGAGCCTGTGGGAGAAGATTAGCGCGTGGTTGACCAAGGGGACATCCCAAGATACAGCGACAGCCGCCGTTCCCCTGCAAGGATACGCAGAAGACCTTACTTACTTTCAGGAACTGTTCAGGCAGGCGCCCGACTTTACGGTACGCGAGTTTCGCCTCGGCGTCGCCGGGAGGAAAATGGCGGCTCTATACCTGCGTAGCCTGGCCGACGAAGCGCGCATCGCGGCGGAAGTTATCCTGCCGCTCTCCGGCCTTACCGCGCTGGTCGACCCAACTCCAAAGAGTAGCGGCACAAACACCCTCCGCAATCTCTTGACATGTGGGACGATTACCGAAACTGACACACAGGACGACGCACTAAACCGCTTGTTGCTTGGCGAAGCGATTGTCTTGGCGGATGGGCTTAAGTCAGCCTTGGCTGTCGACGCCCGCGCTTACCGCGGCCGCAGCGTCACTCATCCCGAAATAGAGACCACGGTCTTTGGCCCGAAAATCGCCTTTGTCGAAGACTGCGAACTTAACCTCGCGCTCGTGCGCCAGCTGATACGCACGCCTCTGCTCCGTATAGAGACGTTTACGCTTGGCAAACGCAATCCACGACGCCTCTTAATGCTCTATATAGACGGCTTGGCCACAGCGGATACCGTAGGGCAGTTGCGCCAAAAGCTCTCGTCAGTCGATGTCGCCGGTTTGCTCCAGACAAACTACCTGACCTCTCTGCTCGGGGTTACTCCATGGTCACCCTTCCCCCAAGCCATCCAGTCCGAAAGGCCGGATCGTGTGGCCGGAAATCTGCTGGAAGGCCGCATCGCGCTCTTCTTAGACGGCTCTCCGGAAGCCTTAATTCTGCCGATGGGGTTTAGCGACCTCTTTCAAAGTCCGGCCGACTACTTCGACCACTATGCGGTAACGAGCTTAATGCGGGCATTTCGCCTGCTGGCGTTTCTTATCGCTACCACACTGCCCGCGCTGTATGTGGCTATTATAACGTACAACTACGAGCTCTTACCAACCGACTTGCTCTTTGCCGTAGCCGCGGCGCGTGCCGGCATACCCTTTCCGCCGGCGGTTGAATCGGTACTGATGTTAGTCCTAGTCGATATTCTCCAGGAAGGGACGCTGCGCATACCTTCGAAAATCGGTCAGACGGTGGGCGTCGTAGGCGCATTTGTGCTGGGGCAAGCGGTGATTCTCGCCCGCCTGGTGAGCCCCCTCCTTGTCATCGTCGTCGCTATCACCGTAGTTAGCTCATTCGCTACACCCGACTACCGCGTAGTAGGTCTGACGCGGGTACTCAGGTATGTGCTGTTGGCGGCGGCAGCCGTTCTGTCGGGCATAGGTATTACGGCGGTCTGGACGGCGATTTTCATTCATATGGCTTCTCTAGAAATATTAGGGGTGCCATACCTGCGCCCCTTTGCTCCCTTGCGCTTATCTAGCTTTTCGGACTTTGTATTTCATAAGCCCTACCGAGGATTCACCTCCGAACAAAATAGGCGGATACAGGGGAGTGACCAGTGAACCCAAAACCGTCTGTCACCGGCTTTCAACACGGCATGTTGATTATAAGCGCACTGATTGCCAACGGCATTTTCTCGCTGCCGCGCGTAACGGCCGAGGAAGCCGGACGCTCGGCGTGGGTAGCGGTGGCGGTTGCGGGCTTGGCGGTGCTTCTTGTGGCCCTTCTCTCCAATCGTTTGGCCGGTCTTTTCCCCGGCGAAGATCCCGCACAGTGGAGCACCAAGCTTATGGGACCGCTCCTTGGGCGCATCTGGCTCCTCTTGTACCTCGTTAAGGCGTGTTTTTTTGTCATCCTGACGATGCGTATATTTTCGGCCATTATTACCAACCGCATGTTGACGCACACCCCAAGCACCGTCTTTGCTACCATTATCTTAGTACTCTCGGTGCTGGCGGTATCGGCCGGCATTAACAGCTTAGCCCGCTTGGCGGAGCTTAGCGTCATGCTCTGGTTCCCGCTGATGACGCTCCTAGTCGTACCCTTAGTGGCCGGGCATATGGTCCACCTGCGGCCCGTCTTTGGCGACGCCGATGTCGGCAGTTTCCTAGCCGGGGCGATAGCCGCGGCCTATAGCTATGCGGGCTTTGATATTCTCCTCTTTAGCTACCCGCATCTGCGAAAACCAGAAGAGTCTGTTCGTGCCGTGCTGTGGTCGATAGGTTTAGTGACAGCCGTGTATACTCTGACCACAGTGGCGGCCATCGCCTTTTTTGGCCTTGAACACCTGACGCGTTTGTTAGTCCCTACACTCGTTATGCTGAGCATCGCCGAGACCAGTGTAATCGAGCGCTTCGACAGCTTGGCCCTGTTTATGTGGATAGGCATGGTCGTGATGACTTCCGGCACGCAGCTCTATATGGGCACGCGCCTTATCCAAGGGTTGGTACCGAAAGCATGCTTCCGTAAGACGGCGGTTTTTCTCGGTTCATTCCTGCTAATCGCCTCGTGGGGCGAGACACCGCTGCGCGAGCTGATTACCTTAGCCGACCTCCTTGGCACTTTCGACCTCTCCTTTTTTACGCTGAGCGCCGTAATTCTGCTGCCGCTTGGCTACTTCGCCCTAAGGAAGCGGCAAAAGCAATGAAGAAAGCCAAGTGCCTTTTGGTGCTAGGACTTATCGTCATCTCTACCCTGCTTAGCGGCTGCTGGGATGCTCTTCCCGTAGAGAGAAGAGCGTTTGTAACTAGCTTAGGCGTAGATTGGCTGCCGGAGGCCCCGCACCTAAATGTAACGATTGTCCACCCGCTGATGGAGGAGAGGCGTATGCGGGAAAACCGCGTATTGACCATTCGCGCCCACAGCGTGAGCGAAGCCTTAACGCTTTGGAACCATACCAACGGCCAGCATCTCTCCCTAGCCGTGTTGGGAGTGCTTGTGATCGGAGAAGCGGCGGCTAAACAGCCGCTGTCGCCGGTACTAAACGACCTCTGCGCACATCCTGATTTTAGGCTCGGGGCACATGTAATTGTCACGCGGGGTACGGCGCAAGCGCTCCTGTCTGTGCAACCTCCCGCGCACCAGCTTATTTCCGTACACTTAAGAAGCCTGTTAGACCGGGCCATCTTCAGGCGGGACGCCCCGCGCACCACAGTTTCGGCGTTTATTACGCATATGATGATGCCGGGGATGGACGCCATGACCGCACTGGTCAGCCCCATCGGCACGCTAGACCGTAGGCAGGCCGAAAAAGAGGCGGAGGCAGCCGCGCCAAACGGTCAGCAGGCGGGCGGAGGAGGAGGTGGTGGTGCCGGTGCCGGCGGTGGCGGAAACGGCGGAGAAACCGCGCCGCGCCCTCCGCAGGAAGACGTGCAGGTGGTAGGCGCCGCTATCTGGCAGGGCGACAAGGTAGTCGAGACACTTACTTTGCCCGAAGCCCAGTTTGTGTACCTAGCCATGGGTAAGGCGAATCGCCTGATGGTAAACGTCATGTTTCCGCCGGACGAGAGGCTGTTCCCTAAGCAAAGTGCCATGGTTCTAAGCATGGAGTCCGTAACAGCTAACTGGAGTCTTGAAATGGTGCAAGAAGTGCCGCATTACACTTTGCGGCTTCAGGTACGACTTAGCCTGCACAACTATGCGGGTGATGTTGACTTAAGCAAAAAAGATAACAGCGCGCTGCTGGAGAAGATGATTGGCGACGTACTGCGGCAAAACACGCTGCAGGCGGTACAGAAGGTGGCGGCTACAGGCGGCGACCCACTGCGCCTCGGGCAACTTATGCGCAGGCAGTACCCAGAGCTTTGGAACAGCAAGGAATGGCGCAACAAAATCCAAACGGCGCAGTTTACGGTTAAAGCAGAGGCGCAAATACGCAATATTGGTCTGGAGCTGCTAAGGCTTGAGCCGGTGGATAAGTGATGACGGGCGCACTTTGCACTTTGCACTTTGCACTTAGTGGACGGGGGGGCTGCTGGTAGAGGGAAGTGCCTAGTGCCCAGTGCTCAGTGCCCAGTAGAGCGGCGTCGCGGCTGTGTCCTGTTCCCCTTCGGTCACAGCTCAAAGCTCAAAGCTCAAAGCCCCTAAAGCCTAAAGCCTAGCGCCTAGAGTGACAGAAAGCCCAACACCGACACAAGCGGGTGTTTGTGCTGCCATTCGCGTCCGGCGAGGCGCGCGGCGGCCTGGCGCGCTTTGTCTTCGGGCGAGGCCAAGTCGTAATACTGCTGCAGGCTTTCGCGGTCGAGCTGGTGCTTTAGCTGCATGCCGACATAACACCGGAGCGCCTGCGCTTCGGCTTCGGTCAGTTCGGCGAAAGCGGCAGTGCACAGGCCGCGCTCAAGCACAACTGCGAAGTGCTGGCGCGCGTGGGTGGTGGCAAGCACCGCCTCGGGGCGAAGCTGCAACACCTTGCACAAGAGCTGTACGTACTGCCTGAGTTGGCCGTCGGTGCACCCAAGCTGTGCAGCTAAATCTATCAGCTGTGCCGCTTTAAGCCCTTCCAACAGGCGTGCCATCCGCATCAAGATAAGCAGCATCCTCTCGGCGCTAGCTGCACCTTGCCCGCTTAGCGCTAGCGCCGGGCGTAGCCGCTCTAATTCTGCTAAGCCACGCGGCGTCACCTGCATAAGCGGGAGAAGCTTGCCTTGTGCTTCTTTGTTCACAGTCTCTAGGAAGCCGTTCCGCTCAAGGTGGCTTATGGATTGCTGCACGTCTTTGTAGTCAAGGCCTGCCAAGGCACCAAAGAGCTCGGAAATGCCATTTTCTCGCGCTAAATGCTCGGTGCTTGCGCTGGCCTCACCTAAGAGAAACTTGATGATTCCACTCCGCCCGCGTTTGCCGCTAAAGGCCTTAGCACAGAGCAGCAGCATGCCGCGAATTTCATCTAGAGTCAGAGACATCTCGCCACCTCCTACAGGAGATATACGGTGGCGAGACTGGTTTTTCCTGCTATAATAATCGGGACAGTGCTGTCGCTTGTCACTTGTCGCTTGTGAGGAGGGCTACCAGCCGCCAGCAGAGCAGTGACGGGGTGGAAAGGTGGAAAGGGTAAAGGCGAAAGGGAACGGGAGTGGCTTTCCGCTTTCGGCTTTCCGCTGTAAGCCGTAAGCCGTAAGCCGCAAGGCCCCCGTTCTACGGCGCACGGAGCACGAAGCACGGAGCACGCTCCCCTCTGCCAGCGCCAGTAGTCCCTCGCTCTACTGGGCACTGAGCACTGGGCACTAGGCACGAAAAGGAGGCCCGCCATGCACTGGATACTCGAGGGCATAACTACAGCCATTCGCATGCTCGCGACGGGTGAAGGCGAAATCTACGAAATCGCTTGGCTGACGGTGCGAGTAAGCGGCAGCGCTACGCTTTTGAGCGTTTTACTTGGGGTTCCGCTTGGGGCCTACCTAGGGTTAGTGCGCTTTCCGGGACGACAAGCGGTGCGGGCTGTGGTCAACTCAACCTTAGGGCTACCGCCCGTCGTGGTCGGTCTGTGGGTTAGCCTGTTTCTCTGGCGAAGCGGGCCTTTAGGTGGTCTCAGGCTTATGTACACGCCTTATGCACTTGTTATCGCCGGCTGCCTAATCGCCCTGCCACGCGTAACAGCCCTGACTATGGCCGGAGTTATGCAGGTAGAGGGTGGCTTAGCCCTGCATATAAGAGCACTGGGCGCGAACAAGTGGCAGACGATCTGGCTTGTGATACGGGAGGCCCGCCTAAGTATTCTCGCCGCCGTGATGGCCGGCTTCGGCTCGGCGGTGGCCGAGGTAGGCGCAGCCATGGCTGTGGGCGGCAATATCCGCGGGCATACACGTGTGTTGAGTACAGCCATTGTACTTGAGGTAAACCGCGGCAACTTCGCAGTCGCTGTGGCGCTTGGGTTTATCCTGCTGACCTTGTCTTATGGGGTCGCGCTCATACTCACAGCTATGCAACAGGGGAGGCTGTGGAATGCTCACGGTTAAAGAGCTGTGCCTGACCATCAACAAGCGAAGAATCCTCGCCGTACCCGAGTTCACGGTGCGCCGAGGGGAGTTTACGGCTGTAATCGGCCCAAACGGAGCGGGCAAGACCTCGCTGCTGCGGGCCCTTGGGGCAATTGGTGAAGCTAGTCACCAAAGCTATAGCTTAGAAGGCACGGCGCACCGTTGGCCTACGGATCGCTTAGCCATAACGCGCCTGTACTCGCACGTTTTCCAGGCACCGCGACTTCTGTCCGGCAGTGTGCTAGACAACGTAAGTCTGCCGCTTCGGCTAAGAGGCGTAAGCTCACGGCTAGCGAGAGAACGCGCGCTGCATTGGCTGGGTGTTACGCAAGCTGAAACGCTCGCAACCCGTCAAGCTAAGACGCTTTCGGGCGGCGAGACAGCTAGAGTAATTCTGGCCCAGGCCCTAGTGACCGAGCCGCGCATCGTATTTCTCGATGAGCCCTTTACCTATTTAGACGTGGAAGCGCGGGCCTATCTCCTGCGGCACTTACGGGAGTGGCTTGCCCTCACGGATACAACCGGAGTTATGGTCAGCCATGATTACAGCGAAGTAGCGCTGCTTGCCGACAGACTGGTAGTGATGGACAGGGGCATGATTGTGGCGGACGGGGAGCCGTCGGCTATTCTCGCCGCCCCTACCCGACCCTTTCTCTGCGATTTTGTCAGCCTGGGACGCGCGGCGTACCGCACACCCACTCCTACCCAGCCGAAAGTTGGTCCACAGCCAGCCCGGGGCGTATAAGCACGAGCGGGGTGCGTTCGCTGCCCTGCCCGGCCGGGTTGTCGCGGAGCATCCCCATGAGCTCTGCTTCGCTAAACCCTAAATGGTCGGAGTGCCCAAGAATGGTTACGCCGAGGTCGTTGGCGTCGACGATCATACAGGCAATGCCAAGTTTTGTCTCAATCTCGCGGCATACCTCGCTCGGTTTATCCGGCACCAACACCCCTTTAGTAAGGTACCAGTCAAAGGCATCGGCACAGAAGCCGTCGATGCCGGCGATGCCGTGCCCCGCCACCATGTAGAACACGCCCTTGATGCCAAAAGGTCGCGTGAGAGCTGCGCAGGCCGCGGCCAGCAGAATGCGCGGCAACCCGGCGAGGTTTATGGCGATTTGCATCTTGTAGGGATTACCTACGGACTCCCCGGCCGGCGTCATATTGACGAAGCGGCTTAAGAACTTTGCCCAAAAGCTTAGCTTAATATCGCTCATTTCCAGTATTCTGTTCTGGCAAAGAGCGATGACCTTCTCGCTTATCGACAGGATGTCGCCCGGCTGATAAAGCGCACTTACGTAAAAGCGGATTATCTCAAGATAATCTTCGCCGGGGGTTATAAAGTGCGTCTGTATGGCGTGCCGATAGAAGGCCCTGCCGTTGACCACAATCGTTACTTGTTTATCCGGGTTAGCGTAGAAAGTGTCCATGACTTTCTCCCTTGTCTTGAGATTTAGAGTGTCGCTTGTCGCTTGTCGCTTGTCGCTTGTCGCTTGGGGAGAGGCTTTAGGCCTTAGGCTGTAGGCGTTAGGGGCTTTGAGCTGTGAGCTGTGAGCGAAGGGGAAGCGAACACTACGGCGATACCCGCTCTACTGGGCACTGGGCACTGGGCACTAGGCACTGGGCACTGGGCACTTCCCCCATCCCCTCACGGCGCAATGCGTCGCAGCCCCTTTCCGTCCGGTTGCACCGTATAGAGCGCGTGGCGGCCTTCTCCCTCTACTTGGATAAAGGCAATGCGCTTGCCGTCAGGCGACCATTGCGGCGACGATTTGGGCAAGCGGCTTTCCGTAAGTCGGCGAGGGTTTAGCCCTTCCTTATTTATAGTGAAGACTTCTAAACCCTTGCCTTGGAAATCCTGCAGAAAGACAATGTGCTCGCCGTCCGGGGAGAAGCGCGGGTCGGAAGCGCGTCCTCCGGTGACTAAGCGCGCTTGGCGGTAAGGGTTAATGTCGGCTACGTAGATGTCGCGCGGTACGGGCACTATGGAGAGGTTAATGTCCTCGGCCTGCCACGTGTGAAACACAAAGCGAGGTAGAGTGGGCTGCTTATGCGCGCCGAACGCGTTGTGCACCGGGCCTCCTTGGGAGAGACGGTTGGCGGCAAGCGTCGCTAGGTTGACTTCCCAAAGGTCGTACTTAAAATTCCAGCTGTGACTATGTCCCTCAAACGTACTCCACAGGTAGACTTTATCCGAGGCGTCACCAAAACCGAGCAGGCGGTTTGTATCGCCTTGGGAAGGAACGACGACCGCGCGCGCTGCTACTAAGTCGTACAGCACTACATCCTGGTAGACATCGGAATGAGCGTCGGCGGCGCCAAAGCTGCGCTGAAACGCGACAAACCTGCCGTCGGGTGAGAACATGGGCGAGGCCGGATAAGCGCCGCTTAGCGGTAAATCCAGACGCCGCGTAGCTCTCGTCGTGCGGTCATAGAGAGCCGGGTACCGCTCGTTTCCCCCCCCGTAAGTGACAAAAGCCACGTAGCGACCGTTTGGACTCACAGCCACGTCAAACTCGGTTTGTGTGCCTTCTGTAAGCCTGCGCGGCCGTCCGCCGGTACCCCCTACCAGCCAAAGGCGCTGTTCGCCGGCGGCGTCTTTGGCCACAACTAAGCCCTCATTGCCCGGAAGCCAAGCAAATGAGGAAATTGTAAAAGTCTCAGGCCCCGCTTCGCGCTCGAACCACTGACACCCAACTAGCAGCACAGCCAGGATCATCCCCAGTGCAACCAAGCGTACGGCTTTCATGCTTAGCCTCCGATCGTTTCTAAATCCCTGTCCCTAAGGTCGGTGACGAACATATGTCCCGGGGCATGCGTAATGACCAAATCGGGCTTAGACTGCATGACCACGGCTTGCGGGGTGCAGCCGCACGCCCAAAAGAGCGGCAGCTCACCCGGGCGTATGGTCACCGCGTCACCCATGTCGGGCGCCGAGATGTCCCTAATGCCAAGTGCCGCCGGGTCGCCGATGTGAATTGGCGCGCCGTGCACGGCCTTGTAGCGGCCGGTAATCTGTACCGCTTTGGCTACATCCCGCGCGGCAAAGGGGCGCATGCTCACCACCAGCGGTCCGCTAAACACACCGGCGCTCTGGCAAGGAATATTCGTGACGTACATAGGCGCGTTGCGTCCTTCGCTGATATGACGCACCTCTAGGCCTTGTTCCAGTAGAGCTCCTTCAAAGCTAAAGCTACAGCCGAGCAAGAAGCTTACGAAGTCGCTCTGCCAGTAGTCGACAATGGTAAGCGGCTCGGCCTGAAGTACGCCGTGGCGAAACACCCGGTAGCGTGGCAGGTCCGTGCGTATGTCGGAGCCGGGGGCTAGGAACTTCGCTTCAAAGCACCCGGGCTCTAGCACCTCAAGTACGGGACACGCTATGGCGTTACGCTGGCAGAAGAGCAGGAAGTCAAAGGCAAGTTCCAACTTTAGGATAACCAAATTGGCCTGCGCGTACCCAACCGCTAAGCCTGCTGTTGGCCGCGTGTACTCTCCGCCGCGCATCAGCGCTCGCCATTGACTGGGACTACGACTCTCGCGCTTCTCTTTCACGGTACCACCTCGCTGGCGTAAACATGAAATTGCTCCCCAAGTATGGCGACACTAAGTTCCCGCCGCGACTTTGCGCGACAAGGCGGCGCCGCAAGTTTTTTCGCTTGCTCGCAGAGGATTGACAACGCCTGCTCTAACGACACGACGCTAAACTGTAGCCTGTCGCCTGGTTTTAGCTGCCCAAAGAGCGGCAAGTCTGCCCCGATTACAGTGGCAATCTTGGGGTACCCGCCCGTAGTCTGCCTGTCGGCCAACATCACTATCGGTTGACCGCTTGGCGGCACCTGAATACTTCCCGGCGCCACGCCGTCACTGACAGTGTCGCCGCCGATATGGCGCGCAAGCGGCTGACCGCGCAAGCGATAGGCCATGCGGTCTGACTCCGCGGCGACTTCGTACTCGCCCTCCTCTAGCTGCAGGAGAGTCTCCGGCACAAAAAGCTCGTCTTGTGGCCCGAGCATGATACGCACACGCGTGAGGTCCTGCGGCAGAGCCGGCAGCAGCGCCCGCGGCACAAAATTGCCGACAAGCCCGGAGCGGTCTTCGCACTCCCCTACGCTCAGGGTATCTCCCGCTCGCAGCGCGCGGCCGCCGAGCCCTCCTATTTGCCCACGCAAAAACGTCGCACGGCTGCCCATTACCGGCGGGACGGCGATGCCACCTGCCACAGCAAGGTAGGCGCGCGCGCCGCGTATGGCCGTGCCACAATCTAATCTGTCACCCGGAGCTAAGGTAAAGGCCTCCCACTGCGGCGCGGGCTTCCCATTCACGGAGAGTGCAAACCTCCCCCCCGTTACCGCTACCAAGAGGCGCGCGTTAGCGAGAAGTACCGGCCCCTGCATGGTTATCTCAAGTGCGGCGAGCGAGCAGTCGTTTCCCACTAGCTTGTTGGCCCACTGCAAGGAGTAAGTGTCCATGGCACCGGAAACAGGCACGCCAAACGCCTGCAAGCCATGCCGCCCACAGTCTTGTACGGTGGTGAGTAGCCCTCCAGAAAGCACGGACAATGTCTTCATACTATCATACTATCTCCTCACGCGTGACGCGCGGCACATATTCGTCTCTGGCCACCTGCGCTTCTATGTCGGCGTACTCATCGGGCGTGACTGGTCGAAAACGCACGCGCTGCCCGGCTTTAAGCAGCACCGGCGGCGAGAAGTCCGGCCTGTAGAGCCTAAGCGGTGTACGACCTAAGAGATGCCAGCCTCCGGGGCTCTCGAGCGGATAGATGCCCGCCTGCAGTTCCGCAATCGCCACCGAACCCGCCGGAACCTTAGTGCGCGGCGTCGCCAACCGCGGCAAAGACAAGCGCGGGTCTAGCCCGCCGAGATAGGGGTATCCCGGCATAAAACCAATCATATAGACGGTGTAGTCTGCCTGTGAGTGAAGCTCGATTACTTCCCGAGAAGTCAGCCCTACCTTAAGCGCTACGTCGCTTAAATCCGGCCCCCACTCGCCGCCGTAGAGCACGGGAATCTCTATCGTCTCGCGCCACAGGGACGCGTCGTTGCCGTCGTTGTGCAGCAGTTTTGTGCAATGCGCGATTAGCGCTTCGCGGGAGAGCTGTAAGGGATCGTAGGATACCAAGAGCGAGGCGTAGGCCGGCACACTCTCTTTGAAGCCTAGGAGGTTTCCGGTCCTTAGCCGTTGGTCTAGGGAGTGCACTGCTCGGTTTAGAGCCGGGTCAATCGCTTGTCCGAACTCCACTACGAGGTGACTTTCGCCCGCAGACAGAAAACGCGGCATAACGTCAGCGCCCCCCTAACGGACTAAAGGCAACTCCTGCCTCACCTAGTGCCTTACGCATGGCGCTCACAAACTGCAGGGCGTGCGGGCTGTCCCCGTGCACGCAGATAGTGTCGGCGGTTACGGCTATCCGCTCGCCGGTGACGGCGGTGACGAACCCGCGCGTGACCATATCTAAGGCTTGCCGAACTACCAGGTTTACATCCGTGTAGACTGCACCCGGGTTGCCGCGCGGCACCAACGCGCCGTCCGCCTGATAAGCGCGGTCGGCAAACACCTCGCGCGCTACGGCGAGTCCGGCCGCGAGGCCCTCGTCGATAAGTTTCGAACCGCCCATACCTACCAGCCACAGCGCGCTGTCGACGTCCCTTACTGCGCGCGCAATCGCGGCGGCTAACCGCGCATCAACCGCGGCCGCATTGTAGAGTGCGCCGTGCACCTTGACATGCGTAACCTCCGTCCTCTGCGTGCGGGCTACGCCAAGCAAGGCCCCGATTTGATACACAACCGCATCATAGACCTCGTTAGGGGTCATGGCCATATATCTCCGTCCAAAGCCAGCCAAGTCTGGGTAACCGGGGTGCGCACCCACGCGCACGCCGTGGGTCTTGGCGAGGGCTACAGTCTTCTGCATAAACGACGGGTCCCCCGCGTGAAATCCACAGGCAATATTGGCGCTCGTGATATGCGGCATAATGAGTTCGTCCTGTCCAAGTGAATAGGGGCCAAAGCTTTCGGCCATGTCGCAGTTTATATCTACATGGATCCTCGGCGTCAAGCTCAAATCCCCTTTCTCACGACATAACCCATATCCCGCGAAATGTCTTCGGCACAACGCGACAGGTGTTTGACCATGTAGTCGAGCTTTTCTTCGTTGAAACTAGCACTCGGTCCGGCAATGCTTACAGCGCCCACGACTTTGCGCGTATGGTCGCGTACCGGCATAGCAATGGCCGACGAGCCTTCAAACAGCTCTCCCTGACTAAAGCAGTACCCTAAGGCGCGCTCGCGCTTGATGCGCTCCGCAAGGTCGGCAGCGTCTTTGGGAGTACTCGGGGTAAAGGGCACGATGGACAGCTTAGGCAGCAGCTCCTGCAGGTCCTTCTCCGGCAGGAAAGCAATGAGGGCGCGAGGGCACGCCCCGGCATAAAGCGGCGCGCGCCTGCCAATGCGCGTGTACATGCGCACGGGGTGGCTGGTTTCCCGCTTCTCAATATATACTCCGTCGTAACCGTCGCGAATAACTAGATTGACGGCTTGGTCTACCTTAAGCAACAGCTCGTCCATATGCACTAAGGCTGCGTGGCGAATGTCTAACCGTTCGGTGACTGCGTTGGCTAGCTCTAGGAAGCGCAATCCTAGGCAGTAGGCCTTGCTCCTGTCGCGCATCAGGTACCCGTTGGCTTCGAGTGTGTTAAGCATGCGTAAAGCCGTGGGCTTAGTCAGGCCGGAGCGCTCGGCGACGTCACGCAGTGTCAGGCGCGGCTTCTCAAGCGTAAAAAGCTCCAAAATCTTAAGTCCCTTGTCGAAGGTGTTGGCTATAGCCATAGTTGTCCCTCCATCACAATTTGAAATAGGGTGTTAAATATTGAGTTCGATGCCGAAATAAATACTCCTGCGTCGCGCAAGTAAATTGCGTTAGCAGGAGATTAGTTAGGGAAGGAGAAAGTAGATAATGTCGCTTGTCGCTTGTCGCTTGTCGCTTGTCGCTTGAGGGAGCCGCCGGCCGCCAGGCGCCAGCCGCCAGGAAATTGTCGCTCGGGGCTTGGGGAACGGCTGTGAGCGGTGACGTAGGGACGTGCCTATGGCACGTCCGCGGACGTGCGAACGCACGTCCCTACTCTCGGGCGTTAGGGGTTAGAAGAACGGTGCTACGAGCACGAAGTCGCCATATCGCTACATAAACACTCTCGGAGGTGTCGCATGCAGATAGTTATTTTCTCGGTGGGAGCGGATTCCTACGCCATAGAGGCGCTAAGCGTGCAGGAAATACTGCGCAAACCTACAGCACTGGCTATTCCCGAGGCTCCGGCACACATTGTGGGCGTCATCGATTTTCGCGGCGCAAATATCCCGCTGGTTAATCTCGGGCATCTGCTCGGACACCCAGAGAGGGCCGAGTCTGAACAAGCCGTTGTGCTTACCGCAGGCGGCATGTCAGCTGCGTTCCAAGTCGACGAAGTCGAAGACGTGCTCAATGTGCCAAATCATGCCCTAGACACGGCTTCGGCTACACTCGCGGGTTCGACCTCGATAACAAAAGCCGTGGTGCGGCTGAAAGAGCGCATGCTGGTGCTACTTGACCCCGCGCGCCTGCTCGGGAAAGCGCTTTGAGTTCTGAGCCGCCTACCGCGGCGCTATCGCTATCCCCTGCCGCCCGAGCGCTTTCCAGCGCTGCTGAAAGACCGCCTTGTCGAAGCGCCGCAGCGTTCCCGTCCAAGGGTCGTTTACCAGCACACTGGTATCGCTAAACCCAACGAGTAGCATCGCATGCTGGTTTCCGTTCCAGTGATGGATATCTCCCTGCGGGGTAATCCAAGCGTCTGTGCGGAGCACAGGCAAGTTAGAGATCGTGCCCCACACCGCGATGGGGTTGCCGGCGCGCACCATGGCTTCGTATTCCTCCCAAGGGCGCTCAGTCATGTTGATGACGCGGTCACCAAAATAAGGCTCCAACATAAGCAGCAACGGCTGATGATACACGCCGTAGCTGTTTCTGTTATATGGGCTTCCCACAAACATCTCGCGCGGGTCGGGACCGTGTAACCGGCCATCCCGCCAGAAAAGAGACCCTTGCGGCAATTGTGTTATCCACTCATCCACGCTCTTTTGCACTCCGTAGAACTCCGCGAGTTTGGCCAACGCCACTACTTCACACCCGGTTGGCCAGCGGGGGTGCTGAGAAAAGAGCGGGGCGTTCTCTATGTATACAAGCGAACCAGTAACAAGCGCTGGTCTAATAGCCGGAGGCGACTCGTTATGCGGCACCTCTGGTTCTTGCTCTTGGCTCTCGGCGACGAGTCCGCCTGGGATATCAGGCTCGCTACTCGCGGCGTTCCCCACATAGTACAGGCCAAGTAGCGCCAGTAGAGCGACAAATATGACGGCGAGGACCGCTAGCGACAAATCAATAAGCCTAAAGCTAATCACCCCTTTTCTCCTATAGTACATCGGAGAAAAGGGGTTAGAACTTAAGTCGTAAGTTGCGCGAGGATCTGCGCTCGCCGCGCCTCTACGCGCGTGAAGTCCATATTTGGCACATAGAGACCTTCCAGTTCGTCGTGCGCGGATTTAGCTCGCGCTAGGAACCCCACGGCCTTTTCGAGCGCTCGCTTGCCGTCTGCCAGCACGGCGTTCATTTCCCCACGCCAAGGCGTCAAGCGCTCTTCTCTGACGAGCGCGTTCAGGTCTTCTGTCCATGTACCGGTAGCGGTATACACATGCGGCGTGCGGCTCGTTACCACAGCTAGGGATAACTCCGGCACATAGAGGTGTTCGACCGTCTCTGGGTCTAGTCCGCAGTGGTAGACCTCGGTCCACAGTGACCTGGCAGCTAACGCACGCTGCAGATGATCGAGTATATACTCCGCACCCGCACCCTTGGTTGCCTGTAATACTAGCACGCGTTGGCACCGCCGCATCAAGCTGTCCACGAAGTTGACAAAGCCGCTTGGGGTAATCGCTGAGGCAAAGAGATGCCTTGCCGTGGAAGCACTTTTGGCCACGCTACGCGGCAGCAGCAATTCCTCATAGCGGAGGGCTAAGGTCTTAAGCGCTGCCCAATCGAGGGCCCCTGCGTCAACGTAGTAGGCGGCGTGCTCATCTAGGTGTTTTTTGGCGCAGGCAAGGTAGCCATAAGTGCGGCGAAACAGGCGGCTAATCTCGGTTGTCACAGCCTGAATCTGCGCGCGATTAGCCTGGAGTGCTGCTTGCTGCCAGTACTCCCCTAGGTTAACAATCTCATCGACCGCACCCGGAAGCTTGGGGTCAACTACATGGGGGGAAGTGCCGTCCAAGAACGCTACGCCTAGCTCCGGTATCACGAGGCCGTCAAGCGATTGCGGGTCAGAGGAGCAGTGAAAATACTCCACGTGACGCTGCCTTTGTATGACCTCGCCAATGCTTTGCATCAGCCTAGACTTCCCAACGCCCGGACCGCCCTTAATTACCCACACTCTGTGCGGGTTAGTTGGGATAACGTGCTCAAAAAAAGAATGGAACCCGAAAGCAGTATTGCCGCCCGCAAACAAGTGGCGCTCGTAGCCCGGCATAACTCATCCTCCCTATAATGACCTGTTGCATCATACGGAGAACGAGCGCGGCACGTGCGTAAGTTTAGTTAAGTTCCGCCATCATCGCCAAAAAGGCTTCGGCAACATGTGGAGCGAACTGCTTGCCGCTTCCCGCGCGAATGCACAGAAGGGCGTCCGTGTGCGTTAGGGCGCCGCGATAGGCGCGAGGGTTAGTCATGGCGTCATAGGCGTCTACTACCGAGATAATCTGTGCGGGCCAGGGTATGTCTTCGCCGGCTAAGGCGTAAGGGTAGCCCGTGCCGTCCCAGCGCTCGTGGTGGTGCAAGATCCCCTCCGCCAAATGCGCCAGCTCAACTGTAGCGCTGGCAATGCGATAGCCAATCTCGCTGTGCTTCTTCATGATCTCCCATTCTTCTGGCGACAACTGGCTAGGCTTGTTTAGTATATGGTCGGGCACGCCAATCTTGCCGATATCGTGCAGTGTTGCCAGCATATAAATGTCGTCGAGGTCGCTGCCGGATGCGCCTAGGCGCCTAGCCAAGTCGCGTGCTAGGTCTCCCATGCGGTCGCTGTGAGCGGTGGTGTCGCGCGTCTTCTCTTCTAGCGCTTGCATCAGACTGGTAATAAGCGAGCCGCGCACGCTCTTGCCCTCGCGCAGTTTGCGGCGATACATGCGGTCTTCGGCTTGCACGAAAAGCCCGAAGAGGTTATCCGTCACTGCAGTTTTGCAGCTGACACCGAAGGCAAGACTTAACTGCCTGAGCCCTTCGCTCCGTTCGCGGCACTCGGCTTCGACACACAGAGCGAGCGCCTCGGCTTCTGCTTCCGTGGTGTTAGGCAAAATCATGGCGAACTCATCCCCGCCGACGCGCGCCACGATATCTCCCGGGCGAGCGCAGGCACGTAAAGCGTCCGCCGACAGCCGCAGCACCTCGTCGCCCAAAGCGTGCCCAAAAGCGTCGTTGACCAGTTTCAAACCGTTAGTGTCGCCTAGGAGCAGACTGATAGGTACTGCGCCGCTCTGTTCTAAGTTGCGTAAGCTATTGTCAAAGTAAGCGCGGTTATACACACCGGTAAGCTGGTCGTACTGACTGAGCTTTTGCATTTCACGTTCGGCCGCGCGGCGCGAGCGCACATCGCGGTAGATGGCGTAGGCACCCTCTACGTGACCTAAAGCGCGGATAGGCACGATAGAAATCTCAACGTCTATTTCCTGCCCGGAACTGGTAAGACGTGCAGTGAGGAAGTTAGCTATGCCTACCGTCGTCTGCGACGAAAGAAAACGCGCCTCATCTAGCCTATGGGAAGCAACAAGCAGATCAATATCCCGACCTATTACATCTTCGCCTTTCCACTCAAATAGACGCAGAAAAGCCGCATTGGCGGCAATAATGGTGCACGATAAATCTACTAACGCGATGGCATCTTGCGCGTTCTCAAACAGTGCCCGCCAGTAGCCTTGCCTTATTTCCAGTTCGTTGCGCGACTCTCGTTCTTCGGTTACGGCTACTTCTAGGCGCGCGTTCATCGCTTCCATTTCTACCTTGGCCGTGTGCACTTCGAGGTAATACGATTGGGCGCGGTCTAGCAAATCGTTTATGCTGTTGACCAGCGCGGCGAATCGCCCCGGTCGGTTAACCGGCGGAATGCGGTCAAAGCAGTCTTCCTTTATGTGCAGTGAGTTAATCGTTCTTTCAAGCGCTAGGAGCGGCGCGGAGACTTGTCCGTAATAGAAGGACGCCAAACCAAGCATTAGGCCGACGCCTGATACGCCAATGAGCGCCACGTACATCCAGAGGGTCCGCGCGTGCGGAAAGAAGTCCTCCCAGGGGACGTAGGCCACTAGATGCCACCCTACCCGGGGCACGGGGACATAGAGCATTCTGTCTCGTAGCCAGCCTGTGCCCACGTACTCCTGCCCGCTGCCGGTAAAGGGCAGGTTGCGCTCTACCACCGCTAACAAGGAGTCGTCCAAAGTATCGCGCGCACTGGTAATGAGATTGCCGCCGTTATAGAGAAGCGACGCGCTGTGGCGGGTGATTGGGGTATCTACGAGGAATCTGGCGATTGTGCTAAGCTCGATGTCGGCTCCGACTACCCCTAAGAGACTCCCCTCTGCGGAGTGCACGGCCTGAGCGACGGTGACAATCATGGCGTCGCCGCTGGCGTTAAGGAACGGATCCGTGAAGACAAGGCCGCGCGTGCCGGTCGCCTTAATATACCAAGGGCGCAGGCGCAAGTCCCAACCCGGGGGCGCAACCCAGCCCGAAGCGTTAAGCATGCGATTATCGGCCGTGCCGTAGTATACGGAACGCAGTGCCGGTGAAGCGCTAAGCACGCCGCGGAGGAGTGTAAGCAGTTCTGCCTCGCTTGTCCCTTCATCCATTAAGGCAATCTGCGCCGCAGCCAACTCCACGCCGCGCGCCTGTACATCTAGCCATTGACCTACCTCTCTCGCTACGCGGTTTACGCGCTTCTGGGCGATTGTATAGGCATCTTCCGTCACGCGGGAAGAAAAAACGGCGTACATCACTGTTGTCGCCAACAGCGGTAAGCCGATTGCCAAGACAATCAACGCCACGTAAAATCTTCTGCCTCTCGACACTGCTGCCACCCCGCTCAACTCCGCTGTTACCTTACCAAGTCACCTCGCCATACTTCGACATAATCCGACACTTTCCTGCTGCTAGGACGAAAATTCTTACGTTTCGCCTAGCTGAAGGTGGCAAGAGGCGTTAACCGTACGCACTTGCCAACGGCGCGGTGTGGGTTTGTAGTGCAGCACCGTTAGGCCGGTGTTGTCCACGGTAAGTGCGGAGGCAAAAGAGAACAGCTCAGGCGGCGCGGACAAAGCGTAGGCGAGCAGAGTGCGCACGCAGCCGCCGTGCGTAACGAGGCAGATGGTGCCCGTTTCAAGCTGTGCGACCTTATCCTCTAACCAACTAGTTGTGCGCTGGTAGAGGTCCCAATAGGATTCGCCGCTAGGTCGCCGCGTGTAGAGCGTGTCGGCGTGTAGGTTCTCCCAAATGGTCGGGTGCGTGACGCGCCCTTGTTCGAGCGTAAGCCCCTGCCAGAGACCTACGTCAAGCTCCCTGAGTTCGGCTACCGCCGTAATGGGGCAATGCTGTTTGGCGGCAATAATCTCCGCCGTGGAATACGCTCGCATCAAGGGGCTGCTGTAGATATGCTCTATAGGGTAGCGCGCGGCGAGGTAGCGCGCGAGATGCTTAGCCTGTGCCCGCCCTGTCTCGTTAAGCGGTACATCAAGATGCCCCTGCATAATATTGTTCTTGTTATGGTCTGTTTCGCCATGTCGCACTAGGAGAACCGTCAGCATGCGCCACCTCGTTAAAATCATCAATAACCATTAAGATTTTATCATCGCTTAGCGCCTTTGGCGAGTAGCGGCGGGTGGAGTTGCTGCGGAGGCCAGTGCGTTAGCGTGTTTGGCGGCAAGGTCTTCGGCAAGTTTACCGAGGCGCCCGCGATACTCACCGTACATTTGTTCCCTAAAAGTGGCGAGACTGGCCGTGTATTCGCTAAGCATCCCGGTTTTGAGCTCGGCGAGTAAGCCTGCGAATTCACCGGCAAGCTCCATCTTAGCGGTCGCTAGGCGCTCTGTGCACAGCGCAACCCAGTGCTCATACCGCGCCGCAAGGTTCTCTTGGTGAAGAGAGAGCACGTGAGCTTGATGTTCCTGCAAGTGCTTCTGGAATTCTGCTGACAACTGGCGCTCCAGCGCGGTAAGGCGTGTTACGGCACCTGTCTGCCACTCTGCGAGGTACTCTCCCGCATGGGAGAACAGCCGCTTAGCCAACTCGGTGTCGCGCTCTCGGTGCGCCGCTTTGTCCTCCTCGGCCGATTGCGCAAGCGTTACTTGGTACTCTGTGCGCATTTCTTGCGCCAGTACCTGCAGCGCACGTTGGTGCTCCTCACGCAGGGTGCGGCAGAGACGCTCTAGTTCACTGCGACTACCGGCGAGCCACTCGGCGTGCGACTTCGCTAACGCTTCTGCATGCACCGACTGCAGCGCTTGTTCAGCTCGCTCAAGCGCGCCCGCGAACGTACCTTTGTACTCGTGTGCTAGGTGACTTAAGCGATTTTCATGCTCGGCGGCCAAGTTCGTGGCTACTTTCTCGAGCGTCGCTTTTAAGTCAGCCCGCAGCTCTTGCCCAAGCAGCTCTATTTCTTGTTGGTGCTGCCGCACGTACTCCCCTTGTACCGTCCGCGCCGCTCTTTCCAGTAACACATGCAGTTCCTGCCGTGCCTGCTTTAGCACTTGCTCCACTTCTACCTTGGCCGTTTGATTCGCCGCCATCTGCTCATTAAGCCATGCCCTGCCCATTACTTCTAGTTGGCCGGCCAGCTCACTGCGCAAGTTCTCGCTTACTTGCTGCTGCCCTTCTTTTTTCCACTGCGCGATGGCCTCTGCGAGCACTCCGGCTTGCTCTACCCGCCATTCTGCCTCCATGCGCCTAAGGTAAGCCCGCTCGCGGTGCATAACCTCCTGCTCGCGCCAAGCGGCCTCTAGCGCGTTTAGCTCCGCGCCACGTTGTTTCCGCCATTCTTTTTCTATCTCGGCAAGTTCCCGCTTTGTTTGCTGTTGCCACTGCGCTTCCCGCATCTGTAGGTCCTGCCTAATGCGGAGCATCCCTTCCTGCATCTGCCGCGCTATATCTTTTTGCTGGGAGCGTAGCCACGCTAACGCCTGGGCCTCGGTTTCGGTTTTGCGGCGCATCTGCCATTCGTCCTCGAGCTTAGCTTGCCTGTCGGCCAGTGCGTTAAGGAGTTTTCTCTCTTGCTCGTCTAAACGCAGGCGCTCTGCCTTGTGCCACTCTTGCTCGCGGCGTTCAAACACGGCGTGTTGTCGGCTGAGCAGGCTTTCCTCAAGCAGAGCCTGCTGGCTACGCAAGCGCTCGCGCCACTCAGATTCACTTTGGTGCTCTTCGAGGAGCAAAGGGTCGGGGCGCTTGACTCCCTGAGCTAGCTCGGGGCGCTCTTTGAGAAAGGCGATAATCTGCTCGTCAAGGCGTACTATCGCTTCCTCCAGTTCGAGCTGAGTACGGCGCTTCTGACGTGACGGCGCTTTCTTTAGCTCGCCCTGCACCTGTGCGAGCTGCTCATTTAGGCTGAGAAACTTCTCCTCCATCTGTGCATAGGCTTGCCGGTCATCCTTGACACTAAGCTTTGACTTGGGTACGGGATTGCTCGGCTTTTGCTTAGTGGGCAACAAAAACACCCCCTCCTGCATGTTCATGGCAGTATATGTGGGGGGTGTTCACAACGTTACCTGAGAAATGTCGCTTCCCGTTCCGGCCCGACTGAGATAAGCCGCGCCGGCGCGTTTAGATACCCTTCAATCAGCCGCACGTAGTCCTGCGCGGCTTGCGGCAGTGCCGCGAAGCTTTGTACAGAAGATGTGGGCTGCTGCCACCCCGGCATTTCTTCATAGATGGGCTCCACACGATAGAGGTCTGCCGTAAGAGGCATATAGTCTATGTGGTGGCCGTCTAGTTTGTAGCCGACACATACCTTAAGCATCGGGAGGCCGTCTAGGGTGTCTAGCTTAGTGACTGCCAGCTCGGTAAAGCCGTTTAGCGCTGCGGCATAGCGCAAAGCAACCGCGTCAAGCCACCCGATGCGCCGGGGACGGCCGGTTGTCGCTCCGTACTCGTGCCCGACTTCCCGCAGGTAGCGCCCTGTTTCGTTGTCTTGCTCGGTGGGGAAAGGCCCTGCGCCCACACAGGTGGAAAAGGCCTTGACGACGCCAAGCACAGACGTAATGCGCTGCGGGGGTATGCCTGCACCGGCGCAGGCCCCGCCCGGCAGGGGGTTAGATGAAGTCACATACGGGTATATGCCCCAGTCTAAGTCGCGCATCGTGCCCAGCTGCCCCTCGAGCAAGATGTCTTTGTCTTGCTTAACAGCCAGGGAGACTAACGACAGGGTGTCTCCAATGTAAGGGGCAAGTCGCTTGGCGTACGCAGCGTAACGCTCTACTATTAGCTCTCTGTCTGCCGCAAGTGGTTTGGCGTCATAGAGCTTAACTAACAGGTCGTCACAGGCGGCAAGTAGCTCCCGCAACTTCGGCTCCAGTCGCCCCCAGTCTTTAAGCTCACCCATCTGAATCCCAAGACGCAAGGCCTTCGCCGCATAGGCGGGCGAAATACCCCTAAGCGTAGAGCCTTGTTTGCGCTCACCGCGGCTTTCCTCGGCCATGCGCTCAAGTTGCGCATATGAAGGGACAGATAAGTGGGCGCGATTAGAAATGTAGAGCCTCTCCGTGCTAATCCCGCGGCTTGTTAGCATGTCTAATTCCTTGACTAACTCGTCAAGGTCTATAACTGTGCCCGTGCCGATAATGTTGACGGTCTCTCTGTTAAAAATGCCACACGGCACAAGATGCAACGCAAACTTGCCATACTCGTTAACCACGGTGTGGCCTGCATTAGCTCCGCCTTGATAGCGGATGACGTAGTCAGCCTGCTGGGCCAGCAAGTCGACTATTTTGCCCTTACCTTCGTCACCCCATTGCGCACCGACGACGGCTCTTATAGGAATGGTGATCACTTCCTTTCGCTTTGTGGAGGCGGGGCTCCTGGCTACTGGCTGCTGGCTGCTGGTAGAGGGGAGTGCCTAGTGCACAGTGCCTAGTGCCCAGTAGAGCGGTAACGCGGTGGCTCCCCCTTGACCTTTCCACCTTTACCCTTTCCACCCTCCACACTTATAGCTTACGGCTTACGGCTTACAGCGGAGAGCGGAAAGCGGATAGCGGATAGCGGATAACCCTCTCCCCGCAGTTCACGATTCACGATTCATGATTCACGATTGCTCACCGCTCTTCCAATGCCTCAAGCCTCATGCCTAAGGCCTCTCCCCAAGCGACAAGCGACAAGGGACATGCGACACTCTCCTACGCCCTCGCCCAAGTGTCTTTTAGCCCGACGATGCGGTTAAAGACGAGTTGCCCAGACGAGTTAGACGCAGGGTCGGCGTAGAAATACCCTTGGCGCAGAAACTGGTGTCTGCTGCCCGGGGCTGCAGATGCGAGCGAGGGTTCTAGCTTGCAGTCGCGGAGGACCACGAGCGAGGTAGGATTAAGGCAAGAGGTAAATTCTTCGCCTTCGGGTAGGTCCTCGGGGTCGGCTTTACTGAAAAGTGTATCGTAGAGCCGCACTTGTGCCTCTACCGCATGCGACAAGGACACCCAGTGGGAAGTCCCTTTTACTTTGCGCCCACTCTCTGCGCCTCCGCTCTTGCTGGCAGGGTCGTAGGTGCAGTGGAGTTCGGTAATCTCGCCGGTGGCGGGGTCCTTGGTAACGCGCTCGCAGCGGATAATGTAAGCCCCTTTTAGGCGCACTTCGCCGCCAAGCGTTAAGCGATGAAACTTCTTGATAGGCACTTCCATGAAATCTTCGCGCTCAATATAAATTTCCCGGGAAAAGGGGAGCAGGCGCGTTCCGGCTTGCGGATCCTCGGGGTTGTTCTCTAGCTCTAGCCACTCTACTTGCTCTGCCGGATAGTTTTCTATGACTACTTTAAGCGGCCTCAGCACGGCCATAGCGCGCGGCGCATGAGCGTTAAGCTCTTCACGGACGCAGTGCTCAAGTACGGCAAGGTCCATAACCACACTCTTGCGCGCCACACCGCACAGAGCGCAAAACGCGCGGATGGCGGATGGCGTGTAGCCGCGGCGGCGGAGTCCCGCAATGGTCGGCAGGCGTGGGTCGTCCCACCCGGCTACGTGACCTTCCTCCACCAGGCGTCTGAGCTTGCGCTTGCTCATAACGGTGTAGGATAAGCTTACGCGGCCAAACTCCGTCTGCTCCGGATGCCCTTCAGTCGGGAAGGCGTTTGCCATATGCTTAACCACCCAGTCGTAGAGCGGACGGTGGTCGGCGTATTCGAGTGAACAGAGTGAATGCGTAATCCCCTCTAGGTAATCGCCGATGGGATGCGAGTAGTCGTACATCGGATAAATGCACCACTCGTCTTTAGTGCGGTGATGGTGCGCATGCCGAATGCGGTAGAGCGCCGGGTCGCGCAGGTTTAGGTTCGGACTCTGCATGTCTATCTTGGCGCGCAGAGTGCGGCTGCCGTCGGCGAACTCCCCGGCGCGCATGCGCGCGAAAAGGTCTAAGTTTTCGTCCACCGACCTGTTGCGGTAGGGACTCTCCTTTCCCGGCTCGGTCAGAGTCCCGCGGTACGCGCGCATCTCTTCTGCCGAAAGGTCGTCGACAAAGGCCAGTCCCTGCTTTATGAGGTATACGGCAAAATCGTACTTCTGCTCAAAGTAGTCGGACGCAAAAAACAGCCTGTCCTCCCAGTCTGCGCCCAGCCACCTGACGTCGGCCATAATTGAGTCTACAAACTCCTGCTCCTCTTTTAAGGGGTTAGTATCGTCAAAGCGCAGGTTAAACTTGCCGCTGTAGCTTTGCGCCAGCCCGTAGTTAAGGTTTACGGCAAAGGCATGCCCGATATGCAGCCAGCCGTTTGGCTCCGGCGGGAAGCGAGTATGTACCCGGCCGCCGTTCTTTCCCGCGGCGATGTCTTGGCTTATCATGTCCCGTAGAAAGTTGTTAGGTGTGTCAGTCAATGGGATCACCTCGCTGTGAATCAATCGTGAATCATGAATCGTGAATCGTGAACTCTGGGGAGGGGCTTTCAGCCCGCAGCACTCAGCTTTCAGCGTAGGGACGTGCCTATGGCACGTCCGCGGACGTGCGAACGCACGTCCCTACAACGCCGTGGCGAGCGCGCGTGTTCTACTTCTACCAGCAGCCAGGAGCCAGCAGCCCCCCGCTCTACTGGGCACTAGGCACTGCGCACTGGGCACTTCCCTCTACCAGCAGCCAGCAGCCCCCCGTCTACTGGACACTAGGCACTGAGCACTGGGCACTTCCCTCTACCAGCAGCCAGCAGCCCCTCGTTCTACGGAGCACGAAGCACGAAGCACGAAGCACGCTCCCCTCTACCAGCAGCCCCCGTCTGGATTGTAGCACGAGTTCTACCGGGCAGCAACTTATGCCAAGCTACACGGCAGGATTCTACATCGCGACAACGAACGAGGAAGGTAATTCTTATGGAAAGGAGCTCTAGACATGAACATCCTAATCGGTGGAGCGGCCGGGCAAGGGATAGATACGCTTGCCCACTTTCTGGGGCGGAACTTTACTCGAGCCGGAGCCGGTGTCCACCTCTGCAAAGACTATATGTCCCGCGTGCGCGGCGGGCACAACTTTAGCTTGCTGCGCGTAGAAAGTGCTACGCCTGAGGCACCTTTGGCCCATGTCGACTTACTGGTGGCGCTAAACGAGGAAACATACAGAACGCACAGCCGCCGCCTTACAGCGAACGCCCAGATTATCTTTGACCCAGCGGCTTCTACCCTGCCGCCTGCGGAAACACGCGGGGTGCCGGTCTCGCTCCACGCGCTGGCCCGCACAGCCGGCGGAGCCGTGCTAGCCAGCACGGTTGCGGCCGGAGCGGTGCTATCCCTCCTCGGCGAACCGATAGAGGAGGCACAAAAGTTGCTAGGCGAGTTATACACTACTCCTCTCCTGGAACAAAACATAGCGGCACTTAGCGCGGGGTACCTTGCTGCGGCACCCTACCAAAGAAGCGAGCAAACTCTGCCTAAGCAGACTCTAGCCGCAGAGCGGCTCTTTATTGACGGGAACTCGGCTGTGGGTATGGCGGCCCTCGCTAGTGGCTGTCGCTTTGTCTCCGCGTACCCGATGACGCCGGCTACCGGGGTTGTGTCCTATCTTGCGGCCAAACAGGATGCATACGACTTGGTAGTCGAGCAAGCCGAGGACGAAATCGCCGCCATCAACATGGTGCTTGGGGCGTCGTTTGCCGGCGCGCGCTCTCTCACCTGCACCTCGGGCGGTGGTTTTGCGCTGATGGCCGAGGGGCTCTCGCTTGCCGGCGTTATGGAGGTACCGATTGTAATTTTGCTGGCCATGCGCCCGGGCCCGGCCACCGGACTCCCGACGCGCACGGAACAAGGCGATTTGAACTTTGCCATTTTCAGCGGCCACGGCGAGTTCCCGCGCGCGGTGCTGGCGGCAACTTCGCTCGAAGACGCTTTTTATCGGCTGAACAAAGCGTTTGACCTGGCGGACAAGTACCAAATGCCGGTAATTTTCCTTACCGACCAGTACTTTGCCGACAGTGCGCGTTCGATTCCTCCCTATGATTTCTCGCGCCTAGTGTATGAACGCCACTTGACTCCGGCGGAATTAACCGAACGGCCATATCAGCGCTATCGTTATACCCCTGATGGGATATCGCCGCGGGCGTTGCCCGGGCAGTATGCGGGCGAAGTTGTTTTGGCAGACAGCCATGAACACGAAGAACACGGGTTTATTGCCGAGGACGTCGAGACGCGCCTAGGCATGACCGACAAGCGAATGCGCCGCATGGAAGCTGTGCGTGAGGAAATGGATGAACCCGAGTTTTACGGCCACACCGACGCCGAAGTCCTGCTAATTGGGTGGGGTTCAACGCACGGCGCTATCCGCGAGGCAGTCGACATGCTATGTGGGCAAGAAATAAGAGCCGCGATGCTCCACTTTCAAGATTTGTGGCCGCTCCGGCTCGAAACAGTCGGCACGCTTCTGCCAAAGGCACAGGTGAGCTTCTGCATTGAGAACAATGCTACGGGGCAGTTCGCGGCACTGCTTAGGCGCGAGAGCGGGCTTAGCGTGCAGCATTCCTTACTTAAGTTTGACGGCCGCCCCTTTACGGCGGCAGACATTGTAGGTGAGGTGAATAACTATGTATAGACCACAAGACTACCTCGGCAAAGACCCCACGTGGTGCCCGGGCTGCGGCAACTTCCCCATTCGGCAGGTGCTAGCCGATGCCCTAGCCGAGGCCAAGCTCGCTCCCCATCAAGTGTTAATGGTCAGCGGCATCGGACAGGCCGCGAAGATGCCCCACTACATGCGGGTCAACGGCTTTAACGGTTTGCACGGGCGCGCCCTACCCCCGGCGGTAGGAGCGAGAATAGCTAACCACACGCTTACCGTAATCGTCGAATCCGGCGACGGCGACACTTATGGCGAGGGCGGCAACCACTTTATTCACACCATCCGCCGCAACCCTAACATCGCCCACTTCGTGCACAACAACCAAGTCTACGGCTTAACCAAGGGCCAAGCCAGCCCGACGAGCGATATCGGCATGCGCACCAATGCGCAGCCCGCAGGCGTGTTCCTAGAGCCCTTTGCACCGCTGGCAGTCGCCCTGGTTATGGGAGCAGGGTTCGTGGCGCGCGGGTTTGCAGGCGACAAGGCGCGGCTTAAAGAGCTAATGCTCGCAGCCATTGCCTACCCGGGCTACGCCTTGGTAGACATTTTGCAGCCCTGCGTCACGTTTAATAAGCGCAATACTTACGCTTGGTACAAAGAGCGCGGCTACTATGTGGAAGGGCACGACACAAGCGATTGGGACGCTGCGCTTAAGCTCGCGCGGGAGTGGGGCGACCGCATACCGCTGGGCATTTTGTACAACGCGCCACGCGCGACCTTCGAGTCGCACTTCCCGGTACTCGACGGCGAACCGTTGGCCCTGCGTCCGTTTGCACCCGCGGCGGTAGCGAAGGTGCAGGGGGAGTTTGTGTAGTGAGCTATGAGCGGTGAGCTGTGAGCTGTGAGGGGGGGCTGTTGGCTCTCGGCACTCAGCACTTAGCATTCAGCGTAGGCGTTAGGCGTTAGGCGTTAGGTGTTAGTGGCTTTGAGCTATGAGCGGTGAGCGGTGAGCAATCAAGAATCGTGAATCATGAACTGCAGTGAGAGGGCTATCCGCTATCCGCTTTCCGCTGTACGCTGTAAGCCGTAAGCTATAAGTGTGGAGGGTGGAAAGGTCAAAGGTGGAAAGGTCAAAGGGGAGCCACCGCGTTACCGCTCTACTGAGCACGGAGCACGGAGCACGACGCACGCTCTCTTCTTCCAGCAGCCAAAAGCTAGCAGCCCTGTAGCCTCGCCGCTAGCACGCGCGCCACATGCACTCCGCTCGCACTTGCTTGCGATAAGCCGCGTGTCACGCCTGCGCCGTCGCCTACGGCGAATAGCCCTTTGACTTCCGTCTCAAGCTCGGGCGACAAGCGCAGGCGGGAGCTGTAAAACTTAACTTCCACCCCGTACAGCAACGTATCGTCGTTAGCCGTGCCGGGGGCAAGCTTGTCTAGCGCATAAATCATCTCCATGATGTTGTCTAAGTGGCGCTTGGGCAGAACCAGACTTAAGTCGCCCGGTGTGGCGTCAAGCGTCGGCTTGGTGAAGCTCTTTCCTAACCGGTGATCATTCGTACGTCTGCCCTGCACTAAATCACCAAAGCGCTGCACCAAAACCCCCCCGCCCAACAGGTTGGAAAATGATGCGATGCGCTTGCCGTATTGGTGCGGCTCATTAAAGGGGTGCGTAAAGCGGTTGCTTACGAGTAGTGCAAAGTTGGTGTTGCGGCTGTGCAGTGCCGGGTCGCGGTAACTATGCCCGTTGACGGTGATAATCCCGTCGGTGTTTTCGCTCACTACGTAGCCGCGTGGGTTCATGCAAAAAGTGCGCACGGAATCGCCGTACTGCTTGGTACGGTAGACTAGTTTCGCTTCATAGACGTCGTCGGTGATGTGGCTGAAGACCTCGTAGGGGAGCTCGACACGCACGCCGACGTCGACTTGGTTGTTGTAGAGACTTAAACCTAGGGACTTGCATTGCGCGGCGAACCACTCGGCTCCGGCGCGGCCCGGTGCGGCAATGACATAGTCTGCGAAAATCGACCGCGGCTCATTGCGCTGCGAAGAGACAGCTAAGACAAAACCGCCGTCTCTGGGCTCAAGTTTGGTGACCGGGGAGTTAAAGTGCATGGCGAATCCGAGGTCGCGACTAAGCGCGCGATGCAGTTCGTGCAGGATGCGCAGGTTGTTCTCGGTGCCTAGGTGCCGCACGGTTGCTTGGAGCAAGTGCAGGTCAAAAGCAAGTGCCTGCTTGCGCAAGGCGCTGTCTTTGGTCGTATACAGCTCGCGCGGAGCTCCAAACTGCAGGTTTATGCCGTCGACGTACTCTATGAGGTCGAGCACGTCTTGTTCGGGCAGAAACTCCTGTAGCCACCCGCCAAACTCGGTAGTGAGGTTGTATTTGCCGTCGGAAAACGCCCCCGCACCGCCAAACCCGCGCATAATGTCGCAGGGTACACACCCTACACACTTGTTGACAGCGCGCTCGGCAATCGGGCAGCTGCGCTCGGCGAGGTCTGCACCGGCCTCAAGCATGATTACCCGCAGTCCTTTGCGGCGCTGCAACAGCTCAAACGCGGCAAAAATACCCGCCGGGCCTCCTCCGATTATGGCTACATCTACGCGTTCCTGCACAGGTTACACTCCTTAGAAGCAAAAGGGACGGAGCCTTTTGCTTCGCACTTTGCACTTTGCACTTCGCACTTCGTGGCCCGCACTAACGCCTCAGCTGAGTGCTGAGCGCCCCCTGAGTTCAGTCATACAATAACCCCATCCCTCTGAACTTCTGAATAGAGTGGAATCAGAGAGTAGACGCCTTTATTCCAGGCAAATGTGTCAACCACAACAAGGCTTAAGTTGGTTCCATATGCATAATTTACGTCGAAGATAATATCTGACATGACATTCCTGTCGCGATGGGTCACCATTTCCTTCGTAATCACCAGCAGATCCAGATCTGACTCCTCATCGGCTTCACCCCGCGCGACCGACCCGAATACTACCAGTAGCTCCACAGCATACTGCTCCGTTAGTCGCTTCTTAGCCTCTAGCACGGCCTCCCTGTATTCTTTGGCAAGCACAAGATCGTCAAACTCGAGCCTCATTACTGACACCTCCAGACAGGTCTTGCTTCGCAATTCGCACCCTCATCATACCATATGGCCTGGCACCACGTGCGCTCCCTGGCGGCTGGCGGCTGGCGGCAGGCGGCTCTCACCGCTTCGCGGTTTGCGGCTTCTTCTTCTTGGCAGTGTACTTGTTAATGAGCGGCACAGCGGCGTTTAGGCCGAGTATAGCGAAAGATGTCCCTTCGGGCAGAGGGCTAAAGAAGCGCATGGCCATGATGCCAAGGCCGATTGCCGCACCGAACACCCAGCGGCCGAGGTCGGCGCGTGGCGAGGTAAACGGGTCGGTGGCCATAAACAAGGCGCCGAGAAGCAGGCTGCCGGAGAAGACATGGAAAAGCGGGTTGTCTCCGGCGAGTAGTGCCCATACTGCTACGGCAGCCACGCACCCCGCCGGGATGCGCCAGTTCGCGAACTTCTGGTAAGCGAGATAGGCGAACCCGAGGAGCAGCGCTAACGCCGAGGCTTCGCCGATGGTGCCGGGCACTAGACCTGTGAAAAGGTCGAGGATAGCGGGCGTGGCCTGCCCTGCCCGGTGTAGCTGTAGCGGCGTCGCCGAAGTAACCATATCGATAGGAGTCAGCCACGGGCTCATTGTGCCGGGAAAGGCCAAAACAATAAACAGCCGCCCAAACAAAGCCGGGTTAAACAGGTTCTTGCCCATGCCGCCAAACAATTGCTTACCGGCAATCACGGCGACCGCCGCGCCTATCGCGGCAATGTAAAGAGGCAGAGACGGCGAAAGACCAAGGCCGAATAACATCCCCGTGACTACCGCGCTTAAGTCATATATCTTTACGGGCTTCTTCGTGGCATACTGCCAGAGAACCTCACTGCCGACAGCTACGCCGACACTTACCATCATTAAGAGCAGTGCCGGCAGTCTGTAGAACCATAGCGCGGCAAGCGTGGCCGGAATAAGCGCAATAATCACCGCACGCATCATCTTCAATGGACATTACCTCCTAGTAAAGGCTAGCACTATTCTAGCATATATGAACGCTCAAAGCTCACCGCCCGTTCCCCAAGCGACAAGGGACAAGCGACAAGGGACAACTCCTCACGCCTCACGCCTTCCCAAACACCACCGTATGCCGCATGTTTACCGTGACGGCGACGCGAGTGCAAGGCGCGAGCAGATTAGCCGACAGTCCCTGCGAGTGCAGGATGGCGCCGTCATCTAAGCGCAGGGTATAGAGTGCGTGCGCGCCAAGGAAGCGCACATCCGTTATGGTGGCCTCTCCGGCCGTATCGGGCGCGATGGAAACGTCGTCAGGCCGTATTAGGAGCTCTCCCAGAGACAGGTTGCTCGGGTGCGGCACGGATAAAGCGAAGCGACCTAGGCGGGACACGACGAAGCTGCCCTCCACGCGGGCAGGCAGATAGTCGGCGCGACCGACAAAATCGGCGACGAAACGGCTGGCGGGATGATGATAAATCTCGTAAGGCGTGCCCACTTGCTCTAGCTTGCCGCCGCTTAAGAGACCTACGCGGTCGGAGAGCGAAAAGGCTTCCTCTTGGTCGTGCGTAACCAAAATCACCGTTGCGCCGCTCTCGCGCAGGATTTCCTTGGTTTCGCTGCGCAGAGCAGCCCTAAGTTCTGCGTCTAGGTTAGAGAAAGGCTCGTCAAGCAGCATAACTTTAGGCGCGGGCGCGAGAGCGCGGGCTAATGCTACGCGCTGTTTTTGCCCGCCCGACATTTCGTGCGGGTATTTTTGCCCCGCCGAAGCTAACCCAACTAGGGCCAGCAGCTCGCCGACGCGCTTAGTAATTGCAGCTTTTGGGCTACCGTAAAGGCCAAATGCCACATTCTCGTACACAGTCATATGCGGAAACAAGGCGTAGTCCTGAAAGACTATGCCCACACCGCGCTTTTCCGGCGGCATAAAATACGTGGGGCTTGACACAAGCAAGCCGTCAATCGCAATAGAACCTTCGCTTAGACAGTCAAGTCCGGCCACGAGTCGCAAGGTTGTCGTCTTACCGCATCCGGACGGGCCTAGCAGGGAGAAAAACTCGCCGCGATTGACGTTTAGGCTAAGGTCATAGAGCGCTGTCACATCGGGATAGCGCTTGCATAATCCGTTTAATTCGACATGAGGCTCTGATGTTAGTCTACTGGCCACGCAGACTTCTTCAGTCATATACTACGTCCTTTCATTTGCTCTGCGATAAGAGGAGCTTTATCGGTATAAGGCCTACCAACACAATGACGAGCGCGGGCAGCGCGGTACTTGCCCAGAGTGACTCGGCGGCCATCTGCCACACCCAAATGGCCAGCGTGTCGTAGCCAAGCGGGCGCAACATTAGTGTGATGGGAAGCTCTTTCATCACATCGACAAACACTAAGATTGCCCCCGCCATAAGACCCGGCAAAATTAAGGGCAGTTGCACCTCCGTGATTAGCCGCAGGGGAGTCGCACCAAGAACACGCGCAGCTAAGACTGTGTTTGGCGGGATTTTTTCTAGGCTGGAGTCCACGCTGTTATAGGCGACAGCCATAAAGCGCACGGTGTATGCGTAGATGAGCCCAACAATAGACCCCGTAAAGATTAAGCCGGGGGCTACACCCCACCACGCTACGGCTACCGCGTTGATACTGCGGTCAAGTGCCGACAAAGGCAGCAGGATGCCTACGGCAATGACGGCTCCGGGCAGCGCATAGCCCGTAGTAACCACACGCGTTAAGAGACGCGACAATGCACCGCTCTTTAGGCGGGTAAGGCTGGCCACAAGCAGGGCGACAGCCACCGCGACGGCAGCGGCAATCCCGGCAAGAGAGAGACTGTTGGCCGCAAGTCGCACATAGACCGCTAAAGTCCCCGCGGTTAACTGACTTAGCTCGCGCGAGCCCCACAAGAGAAGCTGCGTGAGGGGTAGCCCAAAAGCCGCAAAAACTACAAAACTACAAATGCCTGCCGCGACCAGACCGCGCCACCCACCCAAAAACATGGTAGGCAACCCCTGCCCTTTTCCCCGCACTTGATGGTATGCGCGGCGATTGCGCAGCCTTTGCTCCGACAGCAAAAGGAGCAAAGCCAGCATAGCCAAGAGGCCGGCCATCTCCGAGGCCGCGCCTAAGTCCATCAGCCCGTGCCAGACGCGCAAGATTCCGTCGGCCACGGTTGGGAAGTTAAAGTAGCGCACAGTCGCAAAATCGGCTAGTGCTTCCATCAGCGCAAGCGACACCCCGGCCACAATTGAGGGACGCGCCAAAGGCAGGACCACCTGCAAGAACAAGCGCGTCTTGCTGCTGCCGAGGACTTTCGCCGCCTCAAGCGCCGAACCTGACTGCTCGGCGAACCCTGCCTTAGCGAGGAGATATACATAGGGGTAGAGCACAAGTGTCATTACTGTGATGGCACCAAAGCCTGACCGAATCTCCCAGAAGACTAGCGCATCTAACCCTTGTGCGCGGAGGTAGGTCTGCACAGGCCCGGCAAAGTCAAAGATGGCCATATACACAAACCCCATAATGTAGGCGGGCATCGCCATGGGCAAAACCAGGAGCCACTCAAACGTGCGCTTCCCGGGGAAATCGTATGCCGTAACGAGCCAGGCTAGGGAAGTACCTAAAGCCAGCGTACCGATGCCCACACCTGTCAGCAGCACCGCCGTATTGAGCAGTAGCTCAGGCAGAATTGTGCTCCAAAGGTGTTGCCACACGGGCCAAGTTGGCGTAAAAAGCGAAGATGCCACCACCAATACGGGCAGGAGCGTGAGAGCAACCACAATAAACGGAAGCAAGGACAAAAGGCCAAGCGGCCTTTTGTCCCGCACAACTTGCGTGATGCTAGTGTTGTTTGTCATTAACTACGACCTTCCTCGTTGACTGCGTGGCTAGCAAGAACGAGCGAGAAGACTGCTTATCTATATCCAGCGCGGTCAAGGATTTGCACAGCCTCAGCTTGCAGGCGACCGAACTCCCCGATGTTTAGAGGGTCAGCCTTAAACTCGCCGAAACCGACGATAATTGGATGCGAGGTGGCGTTAGGATTCGCGGGGTACTCGTGGTTAGAGCTCGCGAAATCTGCCTGCCCTGCTGTGGCTAGCCACTCTAAGAGCTTAATGGCGTTAGCGCGGTTCGGTGCATGGGTAGTTACACCGGCGCCGCTGATGTTTTGGTGCGCGCCGCGGTCGTTTTGGTTAGCCCAAAAGACGCGAATCGGGAACTGTGGATTAGCTTGGAGGAGTCGACCGAGGTAGTAATGATTAGTGATTGCCACATCACCTTGACCTGCGGCCAGTGCTTCTAAGATGCGGGTATCGCTGTCGATTAGAGTCGGTCTATTGGCCACCCAACCTCTTACGATCTCTTCTGCCCGGGCAGGGCCGTGCGCGGCGATAAGACTTGACACAAGCGATTGCGTGTAGGAGTGTGTAGCCGGACGCATTACCAAACGACCTGCCCACTTAGGATCGGTCAGCGCCTCGTAAGTGGACAGCTCTGCCGGATTTACGCGGTCGGGGTGATAGAGGATAGTCCGCACGCGGCGCGTAAGGCCGAACCAGCGGTTGCCCGCATCGCGCAGGTGCGCGGGAATGTTGTCGCGCAACACTTGGCTCTCAAGCGGCGCTAAGAGCCCGGCTTCGCCTGCTAACCAAAGGTTGCCGGCATCAACAGCCATGTACACGTCGGCCGGAGTGTTTTTGCCCTCAGCGCGCAAACGCTCGCGCAACACGGCGTCGCTACCGGTAGTAAAACGCACCTGAATGCCGGTTTCGCGGGTGAATCTCTCGAAAACGGGCTCTACACCATAATGACGGGATGTATATACGTTGACGAATTCGGGCTTAGCGGCCGCCTCTTCCGCCGGAAACAGGTCAATCATCCCGCCGAGCAAAAAGGCCAGAGCCACGGCCACGACCCCTAGGACTAAGTACATGGATTTCTTGTTCATTATAGGACCTCCCCCTTGCTAATGCAATCCTCGCCCGCTCCTGCAGATAACGAGAATCGTTCTCAGCTATAGTAGCAGGCCAACGGGGGTGGTGTCAAGGGCAACAAAGGATTTCCCCCCGCGCGCGTGGAATACCCTTTAGGGAACATTCGCGTGGGGGGATTCATCTTGCAGTATAGACCCTTTGGACAGCTAGGTTTTAGCGTTTCCACTCTGGGATTTGGTTGTATGCGCTTGCCCTTGCTCGAGGCTACACCGGACGCACACGGCAACGTCGCCGAAGAGCGCCGCATTGACGAAGCCTTAGCTACGGCCATGCTTCGTTTCGCCATCGACCAAGGTGTAAACTATGTGGATACGGCCTACAACTACCACGGCGGACAGAGCGAATGGGTGGTGGGGCGTGCGCTATCTGATGGCTACCGCGAGAAAGTTAAGCTTGCCACCAAGCTCCCCTGCTGGCTGGTCAAAGAACCGGCAGATTTCGACCGCCTGCTCGATGAGCAGCTGAAGAAACTCAACGTCTCACATATAGACTTTTATCTGCTCCACGCACTCCGCCGTGAATCGTGGGACAAGGTTAAAGCACTTGGTGTATTGGAGTTCCTCAACCGCGCAGTAGCCGACGGCCGCATTATGTATCCTGCCTTTTCGATACACGACGAGTTTCCCGTATTTAAGGAAATCCTCGACGCACATCCTTGGGCTATGTGCCAGATTCAGCTTAACTACATGGACGAGGACTATCAGGCGGGACTTGCGGGGCTGCAGTATGCCGGCCACAAGGGTGTACCTGTGGTAATCATGGAGCCGTTACGGGGTGGCAAGCTAGCCCAAGAGCCGCCCGAGGAAATTAAGCAGGTGTGGAAGCAGTCCAAAAAGAAAAGGACGCCGGCGGAGTGGGCTTTCCGCTGGGTATGCGACTTTCCGGAGACCACAGTCGTGCTTAGCGGCATGTCGACCATGGAGCAAGTACGCGAGAACGTCAAGATTTTTGACAACCTCAAGCCACCGTGCCTTGACCTGCAAGAAGGTTTCCTTATAGATAAGGTGAGACAAATCTACCGCCAACGCATGGCCATCGGCTGCACACAGTGTGGGTACTGCATGCCCTGTCCCGCGAACGTCAGCATCCCCCACATTCTCGACTTGTACAACGATTACGCCATGTTCGGCTCAGCCGAGGGAGCATTCCTGACCTATAAGGCCCTCGTGGCCCGCGGCCGTGACGCCGCGCAGTGTGTAGAGTGCGGCAAGTGCGAGGACGCCTGCCCGCAGCAGCTGCAGATTGTACGCGCCCTGCGCGAAGCACACACTGCCCTGCAGAAATAAAAAGAAACAAAAGGGACGGTTCTTTTTGGAATCGTCCCGTTCCCTTTGTTCCCCTTTGTTTTCCCCGGGGAAAGTGTATATCATAGCATTTTTGTGGATATAAAAGTGCAAAACATGGTATTCTTATCACAGTGGAGGTGAAGGGCATGAAGCGAAAACTCACGGAACGCCTTTTGCAGTGGAGAAAGCAAAGAGGGGATCGTCTGCCATTGTTAATCTACGGCGCCCGCCAGGTAGGCAAAACGTATACTGTGCTTGAGTTTGGCAAGGCCCATTACCGTAATGTGCTGTACGTGAACTTTGAACAAGACGCTAGACTAACGCCATACTTTGAGGGTGACATTTCCCCCAAGCGGATCATTCCCGTACTGGAGCAGTACTATCAGACAAATGTTGACCCCGATGAGACTCTGATTTTCTTCGATGAAATCCAAGCATGTGAGAGGGCGTTGACGGCTCTCAAGTACTTCGCGGAAAACGCACCTGAGTACTCGGTCATTGCGGCGGGGAGCCTGCTCGGTGTTGTCATTAATCGGAGCAAGTTTTCCTTTCCCGTTGGGAAGGTGCAGATGACTACACTGCATCCTTTGGACTTCGAAGAGTTTCTCTGGGCCAAAGGGAGAGCGCTACTGGCGGCTGAAATCCGTCGGTGTTGCCTCGCCAACGTCCCCCTGCATGAACAACTGCACGGTGAAGCCCTGCTCTACTATCGAGAATACCTGATTATCGGGGGCATGCCCGCTGCGGTGAAAGCATCGCTAGAAGCACATCCCTTCATGACTGAACTGGAAGTAAGGCGGGCGATTCTGAACGCATACGTGGCAGACATGTCGAAGTACACCTCCCCTGCGGAAGGCGTGAAGATCCGCAGTGCTTTTGAGTCCATTCCCGCCCAATTAGCCAAGGTAAACACCAAGTTTCAGTACAAGTTGATTCGCAGTGGTGGTCGTGCATCTCTGTATGGCGAGTCCATCGATTGGCTAATCGCGTCCGGAGTGGTGCTGCAGTGCGCAAAATGTGAACACGGGTACATGCCGCCTGTGGCTTACCAGGACCTTTCAAGCTTCAAGCTTTACATGAGCGATGTGGGGCTGTTGTCAGCTCAGGCAGGCATTACTCTTCAGGCTTTGGCAGGTTCTCATCTGCATCAGTTCCGCGGTGCTCTTACGGAGAACTACGTGGCGGGAGCGCTGACCATGAAGGGGCATGACTTGCACTATTGGGAATCCAAGAGCTCTGCCGAAGTAGACTTTCTGATTGTTGTAGACGGCACACTAGTCCCCGTGGAAGTTAAGGCGGCAGAAAACACCCGCTCCAAAAGCCTCGCCGTGTACATGGAGAGATACAAACCACAGATGGCGGTACGCACATCAATGCGGAATTTTGGGTTTGAGAATGGCATTAAGTCTGTCCCACTGTATGGGTTGTTTGCGCTGTAGAAAACAAGAAGAACCGTCCCTTTTGTTTTTATTCTCCGGTGTAGCGCAGGGCGCGGGTGGCGTTGAGCACCGCTAAGAGTGCGACGCCGACATCGGCAAACACGGCTCCCCAAATTGTAGCTATCCCCGCGGCCCCAAGTGCCATAAACCCGACTTTAAAGCCAAGGGACAAAGCGATGTTTTGGTGAACTATGCGACGGGTGAAGCGCGCAATTCTAACCGCGGCGGTGAGCTTAGCGAGGGAGTTTGGCATAATTACGACGTCTGCTGCTTCGATAGCCGCGTCGCTGCCTAGTGCCCCCATCGCCACCCCTATGTCAGCCCGTGCCAGTACCGGGGCATCGTTAATGCCGTCCCCGACAAAAACTAATTTGCCGCCGCTGTGTGCCTCTGCCTCGCGCAGGGTGTCCACGGCGGCCACTTTGTCTTGGGGCAGAAGTTCGGCTGCATAGCCGTCAAGCGTTAACTCGCGTGCCGTCTTTGCGGCGATATCTCTTCTGTCGCCGGAAAGCATCCATAGCTTGTTGATGCCAAGCCTGCGTAGGCTCGTGATAACACCAGGAGTTTCATGGCGCAGGACGTCGGCGACCCCGATGGAACCCAACCATTCTCCGCCTAGTGCCAAATGGACGACGTTTTCTTCTCCTTGTGCTATCGGGACGACAACGCCTTGCTCGGCCATAAGTTGCGCATTACCTAGCAACACCCTGACGCCATCTAACGTCGCTTCTATCCCTCGACCTGCAACTTCGCGCATGTCACTTACGCGCAAAATAGCCTCGGGCTTGCCGTGTGCCGCACAAATCGCACGCGATACCGGATGATTAGAGTGTGCACCTAAGCTTGCAGCGTATGTTAGGAGCGTTTGTTCACTTACGCCATTACGCGCTGACACGCTTTGCACCGAAAAGTGCCCATGTGTTAACGTCCCTGTTTTGTCGAAGGCGACCGTGGAAGCCTTAGCCAACGCGTCTAAGTAGTTTGCCCCTTTAAACAACACCCCTTGGCGCGAGGCCGCCCCAATGCCGCCAAAGTAGCTTAGCGGCACGGAAACTACTAAGGCACAGGGGCAGGAGATTACTAGCATAACTAAAGCGCGGTACAGCCACTCGCTGAAACTAGCGCCAGGCAGGATTAGCGGTGGCACAACCGCCACTAAGGCAGCGACGGCGACTACGGCTGGCGTGTAGACGCGCGCAAACGTGGTGACGAACCGCTCTGTCGGGGCCTTGCGCTCGCTCGCTTGCTCAACTAACGCTAGAATGCGGGCAACGGCCGAGTCGGCGTAGATTTTGGTCACTTCTAACGCAAATACGCCCTCAGTGTTGACCATCCCGGCAAGGGCTACATCTCCTGCTTTGACTGAGCGCGGCAACGATTCGCCTGTAAGCGCGGACGTGTCAAGTGACGATGTCCCTTCGCAGACCATTCCATCTAGCGGCACCCGCTCGCCGGGTTTGACGACAATATGTTGGCCGACTTGAACAGCCTCCGGTGGGGTGCGAACTAGCCCTGTTGGCGTTAGCAGATTGGCGTATTCGGGGCGCATACTGAGCAAGGCCGTAATGGAGCGGCGCGAATTGTCGACTGCCTTATCTTGAAAGTACTCCCCTACTGCGTAAAACACCATTACCGCGGCGGCCTCAGCCGTCTCACCGATGGCAATAGCCCCTAGTGAGGCTATCCCCATTAGGAAGTTCTCATCAAAGACTTGTCCTTTCAGCACGTTGCGAGCTGCTATCTTAAGCACCGGCCAGCCCACGAGAACATACGCCACAAGTAGCAGTGCGTGCGGCAGCACGGCAGACTCGGCCGTCTGCCATTGCCACGCCGCTCCGATTAAGAGCAGTGCCACTGCTCCTATTACCGTAGATAGCGACCTAGCCGAACCGCCACAATTCTGGTCGCACGTCTTTCTCTCCACCATGCCTACCGCTCCTCTCTAAAGTGGGCTTGCGCTTCGCGGATAATGTGCAACACATGGTCATCGTCTAAGGCATAGTGGACATTCTTCCCCTCGCGGCGGTATCTAACAAGCCGCGCCATGCGCAGCAAACGCAAGTGGTGCGACACTGCCGGCAGGCTCATTTCAAGAATCCCCGCCAAGTCACAGGTGCAGAGCTCGCCGTGAGCTAAGAGATACAAGATGCGCGTGCGCGTCTCGTCGCCAAGCACCTTAAACAACTCAGATAGCCCCGCCACCTCAACTATTTTTGCGCGTAGCCCCAAAACATCTGCCTCCGCGTGACCGCTGTTGCACCAATCTGTGCGTGCGTTGTCGTCCATGACTGCTACCTCCCCACAAAAAAAAACAAACGATTAAGCAATTGCTTAATCGTTATTCTAGCAGACGCACGCGTACTGCGCAAGGCCAGGAGATTGTCGTATGTCGCTTGTCCCTTGTCGCTTGAGGGAGAGGGGGGTGAGCGCTGAGCGGAGTCCTGGCTCCTGGTAGAGCGAAGTGCCTAGTGCGCAGTGCTCAGTGCCCAGTAGAGTGGTGTCGTGGCGGGCAACTTACGGCTCACGGCTCACAGCCGAAGGCCACCCCCCTGTTCGCTGATTCATGATTCGCGATTCATGATTTCCCACAGCTCACAGCTCAAAGCTCATCGCCTGCTTACCTAACCATCAGATTTCCTTCCTCGATAAGCAGCGTGACCTTATGCTGCTCTTTTGTAAAGGTGTGTTTGCGTAGACCAATAGTTACGGTTGCGTTCTCCCACACTGTGCCCACAATAACCTTGGCCAGCGGCGGGCAGTAAACGTTGGTACTTACGCCGGACTTAGAGCCAAGCTCTTTTACTTTAACATCGCCTCCCGCACGCAGCTCACCGCCGCGGAACACGCCCTGCACCTCAACCCGTCCTCCCGCTTGGATTTTCGAGTTGTAACATCCGCCTTGGATCACTATATCTCCCGAGCAAGAGAGAGTCGAGCCTACGACGTTACGTGCTGATATAAACGCTTTCTCTGGTGGTGTAAACACCATAATCTTCTCGCTCAATGCGGCAAAAACCCGCGCTAGTTCCGCGATGTGCGCCTCTGTGCGTGAGCCGTGTTCGGTGTCTTTGAGAAAAGCGCTGATGGTGTGCAGGAGTTCTTCGCCTAACAGGTGCATAATACGTGTATCTAGTTTACCCATCTCTGTTTGCAGCAACGAAACGCGCGCCCTAAAGCCCTCGTCACGCTGGTCTAAGAGGCCGCTGATGAGCTGGGCCGCATAAAGGCGTTTGCTCTCTGGGATGACCTTCTTAAGCTGCGAAACCGCGCTAGTAAGGCGCTTGGAATCCGCACTAAGCTCCTCAAGCAACTGCGTGGCGAGCCGCACGAAGGATTGCGGCGGGCCCACGAGCAGCTGTGAGGACATTATGTTCTCGCGTACCAACACCGAGCTGAGGGCTTGAACTAAACCGTGGTCTACGACACCGTCAATGCGGACTTTCCCGCCCGACCATACGGCAAAGCCGGAGCACACATCCCCGCTGACCGAAACATCGCCTAGGAATGAGATATTCCCTGTCGCTAGGTCGACATTCCCTCGCACAGCCATATCCGGGACGATATGCACCTTGTAGCTGCCGCGACTTTGCGTAGCGACAGGTCGACCGGACTTGACCGCGACGAGAGTCTCGGCGGCCTGTTGCCATACTACCCCGTCGCCGGCCATCAACTGAATTTCTTTTGGCAAAGGTGCCGCGATGATTTCTCCTCTGACGCTGCGCCCGGGGGTGCCGTTAACCGCAGGTGTCTTCTTTACCAACACCTGCCCCGGGACCACGTCGGTAAACTCGAAGCGCTCTCTAAAATCTACTTTGTCATCCTCGCCTGCCACCAAAGCTACACGCGCCTCGGCGGTAAAAAACACGTCTAGCTTAGCATCTGTCCCCGGCAGCGGGGCCACTCCTTCCGCTACCAGAAAGTCGTTTTCTGTGAGCGCATTCGCGGCACGCACCAAAACTCCAAGCTGTATACCAAACACCACCCCCTCGGCGCGCAAGCGCGTGCGGAGCTCTTCTATGCTGACGGCAGGCACGGGTGTAGTAGTCTCGTCTACCGCTAACACCAAGTGCGCGGCAGGCGGTATATCCCGTAAAATTCTCTTAGTCCTAGTACCCGGTACAATACGCGCCGTAGCCGTCAAACCGTCCCCGCTGACGGTTATCACGCAACTCCCTTTTTTTAGTTCCTCAAGCGGCGTTATCGCGACTATGTCCTGCGGCTTAATTTCCGTAGCGGCGGTGCAAAGGCGACCGTTGACAAGAAGCTCTACGCCGGCGTGAGGAACGAGTACAGGGAAAGGTTCGCCTTCGGCAGGCGGCCAAACGACCAGTTTGCCGTCTTGTATCGCCAGTTGACCTGTCAAACCGCTGTCTTCATTAGACATGCTTATTCCCTCCCTCGCTGTGTCAGTAATTACTTTCGACTCATCGCCGCGCTTTCCTGCATGTGTCGTTCGTCGGCGAGGTAGCCTTTAGCCGCAAGTGCGTTCAACACGCGTTCGATAATCTTTTCGTCTCTCGCCTCGATAGTGTGCAGGTGTAGGCCCCCCGTAAGTACCAGCAGAGGCTCGGCGCGGGCCTCTCTGAGTTTCGCGATAAACCCGTCAACGTCCGCGCGCGAGGAGAGCCGCAGTGTTCCGGTTATCTCACCGTACACGGGATGCTCAACGGTGACATCAAGCACCATGCCGCCGTTGTCTACAATAGTATACAACTCCGCCGCTAGCTCTTCGGCGTCAGCGCCATGATGCGAGGCAATTGTCTGCCGCACAACTGCTGTGGGTGACACCGGCAAAATTACATACCCTTGTGTCGTGGCGACAATCGGGACATTGCGAGCGCGTAGAATCGCTATGTCAGACACAATCACCTGTCGCGTCACACCAAATGTATCGCTTAATTGCCCTCCCGTAATGGGGCGTCTACATTCGAACAGCGCCCGTAATATAGCGGCACGTCTCTCTTCATTGGTCATGCGGCACCTCTCCTCGATATGGTTGCGGGTACCCCTAGAGTATAGTATACTACAAAAAAACAAGTGTATATACACTTGTAAAGGGGGCTGTCTAGTTGATAAGACCCACGACGCGAGAACTCCTCTATGGTGCACTGCTGACGGCAATCTCTCTCCTGATACCGCTAGCTTTTCGGGGCTTCCTGCAGATTGTCATTCCACCCTTTAGCGCAACACTGGGTAGCCACGTAGCCGTAATGCTGGCCATGTTCGTGAGCCCCAGCGTAGCCGCCGCGGTAGGCATTGGGTCAACCTTGGGGTTCCTGATTACATTAACCCCGGTAATTGCGGCGCGGGCATCCATTCACATAGTTTTTGGCGTCCTTGGCGCACTCCTGTATCAGCGCGGCGCTAAGCCTTGGCAAGTTTTCGCAGTTACCGCTCCTGTCCATGCGCTGGGCGAAGCGCTGGTGGTTATACCCTTTGGGTATACGCTACAGGCAGCATTGGTGCTGGTTGGGGTAGGAACTTTATTACATCATGTAGTCGATGCGGTAATTGCGCTGTCGCTCTACCATAGCTTACGCCGGGCAGGGGTCTCGCTTAGCGCGCGTCACGCCCCGCGGTAACGAAAAAGGGGGCAGTCCGCTTCTGCACAGCCTGTACCGCAACGTAAACACAGCTGCTGCCACCCCGGCCACTGCCGCACGGCCGCAGCAGAGAGCGCCTCTAACCCTTTTTGCAGCGAGTCGCGCTCGGAAGGCGTCATAGCGACAAAAAGCTCGGCAAAAGCGTCCATCTGGAGTTTGAGGTACCTCTGCACCTCGACTCGCCCGGCAGGCGTGAGCAATGCTATCGTCTGCCGTCGGTCCGCGCCTTGGGCACGCACTACCAAACCCTTGCGTTCAAGTCTGTCCATAACTTTCGTGGTCGCAGGATTAGAGATAGCCAAACCTTTAGCAAGCGCAGTCAATGAGCAATCAGGGTGCAAGAGAATGTAGCGCAATGCTAGTAACTGGCTGTTTGTCAGGTCAGCCGAAGATCGCGCGAGAGGCTCGGCCACAGCCCTAGCGCCAATCTGCATAAAGAGGTCCGTAAGGTGCTTTAGGATATCGGTTTGCTTCACATTACCCACCCGCCTTAAGCCTTGTTGGAACGAGCAGCCATTATCAGTAATTATATTATATCATGACAAATGTCGCTTGTCCTTTTTTTATCATGAGTAGTGCCGCTTGTGGGAGCCGCTGGCCGCTAGGGGAACGGGCTGTGAGCGATGAGGGGGCTGTCGGCTGTCGGCTCTCGGCTCCTAGTAGAATTTTGGGCACTCAGCACTCAGCACTCAGCTTGGCGGGTGTAAAGGTGAAAAGTGGATAGGTTAAAGAGGAACCGGCAACGCTGCGACACCACTCCACTGGGCACTGGGCACTGGGCACTGGGCACTTCCCTCTACAAGGAGCCAAGAGCTAGGAGCCAGCAACCCCTCGTCCCACTGTGCGCCGGAAATGCAAAAACTGCCCCGTTTGCACGGGACAGCCTCACTTCTTATGGTTGGGTTCCGGCCGCAGGAATACCGGTGATAAACCCGCTGTAGAAACGCTGGATGTAGACGTTGTCGGCTACACGCCGGAAGTAATGTATCGCGTCGATATTGTGGTCAGGCATAAAATGCAGCAGGAAACCTTCCGTTACGTCTTGACCAACCTGCTTAGTGAGCCGCAGAATCTGGTGCCCACCGGGCTCTGGCTCTTGGTGCGAGGGAACAAAGTCGGGGTCGCGCAAGGCCTGCCTGAGCTGCGCAAGCTTCGCGGCAATAGTAACGTAAGTGTCAGGCACTGTATCCGGGGCATGCTCCTTAGCTTCTTTCGTGCGCGGGTCGGTAAGCGTAATCTTGGAGCCTTCTTCCCTAACGTGGAACTGCGTGACCTGATTCTTTTCATCAGTGTAGCTATACACGACCTCAAGTACCGGTTTTGCTTCAAGCCAACGCACGGCGCGACTAATCATGTGTCGATGCACGCGGGGGCTACCTTCAGCGTAGGACTGCGCGGTAATTAATGGGAAGAAGTATGACCATACCGCGATGCCGATGAACACCACCAGCACAACCGCTGCAATAATCAAATCCCACGGTAATGAAGGTTTCTCTTTCCGCAGGCGACGCCTGCGCTCTTGTCTGCCCATACATACAGCTCCTCACACATAATAGCAGGGAATCGAACCAAAGGCAGCTCTATTGCCCTACTCATAACCTATTCGACAAACTCGGCCGTTTCCCTGCTCGCAAAAGAAAAACTCGCGGCTCGCCGCAAGGCTTAAGCCGTGAGTTTGTTTTACACGCAATACTACTTTAGCTCGCCTTCCACGCCGACGTTAATGCTCATCACGGGCACTTTTACACCGGCACGCTTGATGGCTTCGTTTACGATGCGGCCAAGCCCAAAGCAGCAAGGCACTTCCATATGGGCAATGGTAATACTGCGGAAGTCATTCTGCCGAATCATTGCGGCAAGCTTCTCTACATAGAGCTCGGCGTTGTCGAGCTTCGGGCAAGCAATAAGCAACGCGCGTCCCTTAAGCATCTTTCTGTGAAAATCGGGATAAGCAAATGGCACGCAGTCGGCAGCGAGTAGAAGGTCAGCCTCGCGCAGAAACGGAGCACTCGGCGGCACCAGCATAAGCTGTATGGGCCACTGGGTAAGTTCAGAACGACCGGCACTCGCAGGCGCGTTAACTGGCTGTTCTGCTTGGCGCTTCCCAAAGGACTTCATGGCTGTGCCGGGGCAGCCACACGGCAAATCGGGTTGATGCGCCGGCGCGTGCTGCTTGGCCTCCGCAGCGTGATGTGCTCCGCCGACGGTCGGGCGCCCGATGCTCTTTAGCCATTCGTTGGTAGCAGCTTCGTCGTAAGCGTCTGACTCGCGCTCCTCGATTGTGAGCGCTCCGGTTGGGCATTCGCCTAGACACGCGCCCAGGCCGTCACAGTATTGTTCTTTAACTAACTTTGCTTTGCCGTCAACAATCTGTAGCGCACCTTCAGCACAACCGGGCACACACTGACCACAACCGTTACAAAGCTCTTCGTCTATCTTGATGATTTTGCGTACTGGCATCTCTAAAATCCCCTTTCAAGGTTTCTGCGCTAATTTTATCGCGGCTGTACGCAGAAAAATGTGACCGAAATCACACTGACAGGGTATTTTCTGTCGCGACAAACACAAAGCCATCTGGTTCTATTGCCCATGTGCCAGTTTGCCCCGCGTGCTCGGCGGCGAGAGCAAAGTGCAGCATAGCAATGCCAAGGTCAATGTAAGCAAAAGCAGTTTTGCGAGTCGGTTTAAGCACGACCTGCTCCTTTGTGCCGGAAAAGTGCCAGGGCTGCAGGTTAACGGCCGAGGGAGCGATGCGCACAGCCTCTAGCGACGCGCGCAGCCAAGGCGGTCCTTGTAGTAGGGCCGGTGTTGCGATTTGTGCAAGTTTCTTGCGCCGGACGACAGCGTGAAGCAGCCTACCGACGGAGTCATGGCTTGCCCCGGCAAACCCAAGCGCAATGACGCTGACGACAGCTTCGTCCGGGCTGAGGGCGAAGCGCTTAATCAGAGACTTGAAGTTAAAAGTCCCTCCCACCCAGCACGATGCTAATCCGAGGTGAGTTGCGCGAAGCACATACTGCTCGCCAAGGTATCCCGCCTCTAATTGCCCGCGGTTGTCGCTATCAGCCGGTACGAGCAACGCCAAGACTGCCGTTGCGCGGCAAATCTTGCCGTAACTGCCCACAATGCCGGTAAAAACAGCGTCAAAACCAGCCGAGTCGCACAGCAACACGGAGCGGCAATCGACTAGGCCGAGCGTACGCAGGTTTGCAGGCTGCAGCAAGGCATTAAGTAGACTAGCCTCGATGACCTGCCCCGCGAAGCGGCGAGTGGAATGACGCCGTGGCATAGCTTGCACCAGTTGTGCTGTATCGATGAGCACTTACTTGCACTCCTTCTCTACACGCGCGTCAGTTCTTCGCAGTATTCACAGACATAACTGCGCGCTTTCTCGTCGTGCAGGTGGAAAGTGGGGATGACGTTTGGGTCGGCGTTAGCGACGCAGCGGGGGTTGTTGCACGCAAACAGCCCTTTGACTACGGCCGGGGTGCTCACGCGTACTTTTCTTGCGACGCCGCAGTTCTCAATTACATTCACCGTAAGCGTCGGGTCTATGAGGCCGAGCATGGCGGTGTCGACTGCGGTGAAGTTCTCGATTTTAATAATGTCCTTCTTGCCCATGCGCTTGCTTGAAACGTTCATTAGGAGGACGACGGGAAAACCTAAGGCAGCTAAGTTGAGCTTATTAAAGATATGCAGCCCTTTCCCCGCGGCGATATGGTCAATGACGATGCCCGCCTTAATTGCTGTTACCTCCATTAGTTGTTCACCCCCAATAAGTGTGAGATTAACGACATCCGCACATACACGCCTAGCTCGGCCTGCGGGAAGTAAACGGCTCTTTCGTCTTGGTCTACTTCATAGGCAATTTCATTGACGCGCGGCAAGGGATGCATCACGATCATATCCGGCTTGGCAAGGCGCATCTTCTCGGCATCGAGGATGTAGCTGTTCTTTAGGCGCTGGTAATCCGCTTCGTTGAAGAAGCGTTCGCGCTGAATCCGCGTCATATACAGGACATCTACGTGCGGCAAGGCTTCTTCTAGGCGGCGGCACTCGGTTAGTGAGCAGTTAAAAGTGCGCTCAAGGTGCTGTTTTAGGCGCTCAGGCAGAACTAGTTCCTCTGGGCTGACGAGGTAAAACTCACATCCGGGATAGCGTGCCAGTGTCTCGATGAGGGAATGAACCGTGCGGCCAAACTTTAGGTCGCCGCAAAAAGCTACGCGCAGTCCAGTAATGCGCCCCTTGTAGGTGTCAATTGTCAGGAGGTCGGTCAATGTTTGCGTCGGGTGTTGGTGGCCGCCGTCGCCGCCATTAATGACCGGCACGCGCGAGTAGAGCGAAGCAAGCTTGGGCGCACCTTCCTTGGGATGGCGCATGACTAGGACATCGGCATAGGCGTCAAGCACGCGCACGGTGTCAGCAATCGATTCGCCCTTAGCTACCGCGGAAGTGTTGGCGTCGGCAAAGCCTAAGACTTGTCCACCGAGCCTAAGCATGGCTGATTCAAAGCTAAGCTTAGTGCGCGTGCTAGGCTCGTAAAAGAGTGTGCCTAAGATACTGCCGCGGCAGGCCTCAGCATAAGCGCGGCGATTCTGCCGCATGTCGTGGGCCAGAACAAGTATAGCGTTAATTTCGTCTAGCGTCAGGTCGTTAGGGCTAATCAAGTGTCTACCCGTAAGCTGCATGAAAATTCCCCTTCCTTACCGTAGCTTCTCCTGTGGCAGAGTCCCAAACACTCTTTGGCACAGCAAAAGGCCCTCCCCGGAACATGGGAGGGCATAGCTAACACCGCTTGCCTTCCCAGCCTCACAGGGCTATGCCGCAACGCGTGCGGCGGAATTAAAGGCGCTTCTGTAGATAAACTATACCTTTTGCGGCGAGGTGTCAAGGGGTCGCTTGACATCCGCTTGCGGCTGCGGTAGTGTTTACTCGGTACACGAACTCCTTTAACCGCGCCCGGAGAGGCTAGGAAGGAAGTCGCCCGCAATACGTTTGGGCTACACGGCTTTCCTGCGCTCCGGCAGGGAAGCCTATTTTCATGGGGGTGAAGCCATGCCAACTGTCATTACCGGCGCCCGCTTGCTTGACCCGGCACACGACATAGACAAGGTAGCCGATGTGCTTGTGGTAGACGGGCGAGTCGCCGCGGTAGGGACAAATCTTAACTTTAACGGGGTCGAAGTCATTCAAGGCGACGGCAAAGTGCTGGTGCCCGGTTTTGTCGACTTACACGTGCATTTGAGGGAACCGGGCAGAACACATAAAGAGACTATACAGACCGGGTGCCGAGCCGCAGCCGCAGGTGGGTTTACCGCTGTTTGCGCCATGCCTAACACCTTTCCGCCCGTTGACAGCGTGGCCTTAGTGCAACAAGCGCGCGAATTAGCCAAAAAAGCTGCCGTACGCTGCTATCCGCTTGCTGCCGTGACGCTTGCACAGAAAGGAGCAACACTCTCACCGCACCGGGAACTGCGCGAAGCCGGCGCAGTCGCGCTTTCCGATGACGGAGAACCGGTGACGAACACGCGCCTTTTTTACGAAGCCTTGCATAACACGCGCGACCACGGCCTGGCCATAGTTGCTCACTGCGAGGACAAAGCGCTCTCCGCAGGAGGTGCGATGCATGCCGGTAAGCGGGCCGAGGCTTTAGGCTTGCCCGGTATCCCCGCGGCCGCCGAAGAAGCAATGGTGGCGCGCGACATTGCCCTCGCCCGCGCGACAGGCGGCAAGCTCCATATCGCCCACGTCAGCACCAAGGGCGCTATGCTCCTTATCCAGCAAGCTAAAGACAGCGGGCTAGACATAACCTGCGAAGTGACGCCGCACCACCTTGTGTTGACGGACCGTGACGTCGATGCGGCAGACGCCAACACCAAAATGAACCCTCCCCTGCGCGCATGGGAAGACGTTCTGGCGCTTCGGGCTGCTGTTAGCGAAGGCTATATCGACTGCATCGCCACCGACCACGCTCCGCACCACAAAGACGAAAAAGCCCTGCCCTACGCGGAAGCTCCCTTTGGCATTGCCGGGCTTGAGACTGCCCTGCCCCTCTTGCTGACGGAACTTGTGGATAAGGGAGTGTTAGGACTGTCCGAATTAGTGGCTCTGCTTTCCACGCGCCCGGCCAGGATTTTTGGGCTGCCGGTCGGAGCTCTGGTGGTGGGCGGCACGGCCGACTTTACGCTGATTGACCCTAAACTCACACGCACCGTAGAGCCTGACACGTTTTACTCTCTCGGAAGAAACACTCCTTTTGGCGGCCGATGTCTCACGGGGTGGCCGGTAATGACCATGGTCGCAGGCCAAGTTGTGATGAAAGATGGTGTGGTGCATGACTAAAGCGTTTTCTCTCCGCCTAGCGGAGGCTGTTCTGGCTAAGAGGTGTCACCTGATAGTGGGATTAGACCCTCGACCCGCACTTCTGCCACGGGAAATTACAGCCAAGTGGCGCGCCGAGCTCGGAAACACAATGGAAGCGACCGCTAAAGCTACGCTCGAGTTTAACAAAGGCCTGATTGACGCGCTCGCGGAGATTGTCCCCGCCGTAAAGCCGCAACTCGCCTGTTACGAGCAACTAGGCGTGCCGGGCATGGAAGCCTTCGCGGCGACCGCTAGGTATGCAAGTGAGCGAGGACTCCTCGTAATTGCTGACGGCAAACGCGCCGACATCGGCTCCACTGCCGAAAGCTACGCCGACGCCTATTTAGGCGAGACGACAATCAGCGACCTGAAGGCGCGTGCCTTTGTCGCCGATGCCCTGACGGTAAACCCCTACCTCGGACCAGACAGCTTAGAGCCGCTGCTTACGCGCTGCCAGACTTTCGGGCGGGGAATCTTTGTGCTGGTGAAAACGTCTAACCCCGGGGGCTCACTGCTGCAAGACCTAGAGTGCGGCGGGCGAAAGGTATACGAAATAGTAGGGGAAATGTGCCACGCACTCGGCCGCACAGAACTTGACGAGCGGGGCTACTCGCCCGTAGGCGCCGTAGTCGGCGCAACCTTCCCCGCCGAAGCCGAACGGCTCAGGCGCATCATGCCGCACAACTACTTTTTGGTGCCGGGGTTCGGTGCGCAAGGCGGGACTGCGCGGGATGTCTTGCCCTGCTTTAACCCCGATGGTTTGGGAGCCGTGGTAAATTCGGCGCGCGAAATTATTTTTGCCTATCACAAGCAAGGCGGCGATTACCGTGACGCCGCACGCGCCGCCGCGCTTGCCTCACGGGAAGCCATTAACAAGGCACTAGCGGAGGTGAACAAGCTCGCGTGGTGAGTAAGAACGTAGTAAGTAGAGATGCCGCTAAGTTTGCGCAATGCACAGTCATACGTCAGGAGGAGATATCGCCTAATATCTTTCGTACGACGCTTTTTGCGCCGGAAATAGCTCTAGGAGCAGCTCCCGGGCAGTTCGTTAATGTTAAGTGCGGCGCACCCGGCAGCTTCGACCCCCTTCTGCCGCGCCCCTTTAGCTTTAACCGCATCGACAGAGAGGCCGGCACATTTGCGGTGTTGTACCGCGTGGTGGGGAGAGGGACGGAGCTTTTGCGCCGCGTCAAGGTTGGCGACAAGCTCACGGCGCTCGGGCCGCTGGGGAAAGGATTTGTTCTACCGGGAAAAGACAGTCCGCTGGGGCCAACCAGTTTGAAGCGCGTGCTACTTGTCGCCGGGGGAATGGGCATCGCGCCGTTTCATCCTTTGGCAGCTGGGCTTTTGGCCCGAGAAATTGCAGTCAGTATCCTCTACGGCACGCGCTTAGCTGTCGATTTGGCTGACCAAGCGGAACTAGCGGCCCTTGGGGCGGACGTTCTCTGTTGCAGTGAAGACAGAGGCTACGAACACGGGGGCTTAGTGACCGAGCAGCTGCAAGCAACCGTCGACACAGGCGCACGTTTTGCCCTAGCTTACGCTTGCGGCCCGCGCGGCATGCTAAGTGCCGTAAAGCAAATTTGCCAAGAAGCCAAGCTGCCTCTCCAACTAAGCCTCGAAGAACATATGGCCTGCGGCCTAGGGGTGTGTCTAGGTTGCACGTGTGAGCGTGCAGGCAGCGACGGCTACTGGCATGTCTGCACCGATGGCCCGGTGATGTGGGCGGAGGAGGTCAAATTATGAGCGAGAGACTTAAGGTTGCGCTTTGCGGCTTAGCCCTGAGTAGCCCAGTACTGTCGGCGTCTGGCTGTTACGGCTACGGCCGCGAGTTTGACTCATTTTACGACTTGCGGCTGCTAGGCGCGGTGGTCGTTAAGGGGATAACGCTTAAGCCGCGCTACGGCAACAGCGGCCGCAGACTAAGCGAAACGCCAGCAGGACTTATAAACTCCATCGGCCTAGAAAACCCTGGCGTGGAAGGGTTTATAGCGGAGGAACTGCCTTTTTTGCGCGACATGGGTGTGCCAGTAATCGTCAACATCTCCGGCAATACCGCCGAAGAATACGCCGAGCTCGCCGCACGTCTTAACGGGGTGCCGGGTGTGAGCATGCTTGAAGTCAATATCTCGTGCCCTAATGTCAAGCAAGGCGGCATGGCTTTTGGCGCAACTTGCGAAACGGCAGCCGGAGTGACACGCCTCGTACGTCGCCAAACTTCCTTGCCGCTGACGGTAAAACTATCGCCCAATGTCACAGATATTGCCTCGATAGCGCAAAGTGTCGAGGCAGAGGGTGCTGACTGCATTTCGCTCATCAATACGCTGCTCTCTATGGCCATCGACGTCGAGGCTAGACGCCCTGTGCTGAACAATATCTTTGGCGGGCTTTCCGGCCCGGCGATAAAGCCAATTGCCTTGCGCATGGTCTGGCAGGTGGCCGGAGCCGTCAAGGTCCCAATCATTGGCATGGGAGGCATTAGCACCTGGCAGGATGCCGCAGAGTTTATCTTGGCCGGAGCTACGTGTGTCGCCGTGGGCACTGCCAATTTCTTTAACCCAGCGGTCATCCCGGAGATCACCACAGGTCTCGCGGAGTACGCGTCCAAACAAGGCGTCGCCAACATACAGGACCTCGTAGGCGCCGCACGAAACAAGTGAAGCAAAAGGTAAAGCAAAAGGGACGGAGCCTTTTGCTTCAAAAGAAAGGGGCATACTGCGATGATTAACCAAGACCAAATCACCGCGTTGTTTAAGACTACTGGCACATTTATGGAGGGGCATTTTCGCCTGACCTCGGGCTTGCACAGTGGGCTGTATGTAGAGAAGTTTCGCCTGCTCGAACATCCCGAACACACGGCTGTGCTCTGCCAAGAAATTGCGCGGCGTTTTCGCGATGACGGCATCTCACTGGTAGTCGGCCCGGCTATCGGAGGCATCATCATTGCCTACGAGGTAGCGCGCGCACTAAAAGTACGCTCGATTTTCCTCGAGCGCGAAGATGGTCGCCTGCAGCTTAGGCGTGGGTTTGTGATTGAGCCGACTGATAGGGTGCTGGTGGTCGAGGATATTGTGACGACTGGCGGCTCTGTCAAAGAAGTATTGGCGGCAGTCGAAGGGGCTGGCGCTACCATCGTGGGTGTGGGCTTATTGGTTGACAGGAGCGGAGGGCAGGTTAACCTCCACTACCGCACTGAAGCTCTCCTAACGATGAAGGTCACTACGTATACGCCGGAACAATGCCCACTTTGTGCGCAAGGCATTCCAATCATAAAGCCGGGAAGTCGCAAAGCCTGAAACAAAAATGAAGCAAGCGGAACATAAAACGCCCTAACGCTCTTCAATCGATATAATCAACAGCCTGCCTATCTGCTCGAACCACCTGTGGTGTGCCCTAACCAAAGCCCAGCCGTAGTTGGCATGAATCCCTGCAGACTCAAACCTTCCGAGGGAAGCAAGGGTGGTATGGACAGTTTCCCCTGTAATAGAAATGTTGTGTCCGTCGCGTGGCCTGGCACCGACTACTCCTACTGTAGCCAATATTTGTCCATGCCGACGTATGGCGGGAGTAGGGAGGGGAGGCGGTGGCCAGCCATCAAAGGGCACACCTTCTTCAAGTCGGTGCGCTTGCCACTTGACTTCTCCGGTTTCTTCGTTAACCGTAACCTCCACAAACCTCACGCTGCGGTCGTGCATGTAGCGCAGCAGCAGCGCGCCGGCGTCCGTTCTGGTCAGTCTTCCTGCCCAAGGGGAGCCGTAGGGGTCCATCCAGGGGTAGATATCTGCGTCCGCAAGCACCCCCAACTCCGCGCGGGTTAGCCTTGGAAGTTGCACCACCAACCGCTTCCGCGCCGTAGCCAAGTCAACGCGGTAAAGGCGCCTGTTCCGGTCGACAACATAGGCAGCATCTTCCTCTATTAGAGGCTCACTAAGCGGCATAGCCCAAATCCTAACGCTCCGCACCCTGACCACCGGATCGGCCAAATGCCGCACCTCGTATTGAAAGGTGAAGTAGTAGACGGCACCCAGCAGCAGCAGCATTTGCAGCGCGCAAACGAAACGGTAAACCTGGAGTCTTGTTTCCGCCTTGAGACCGCGTAACCAAGCGATAAGTACCCATGGTGCGATATAGATTACAATGAACAAGACAAGCACAACTCGGTACACGTACTCCGGCCTACCCGGACCTGCTATGTACATGTGTATTCTCATATAGAGATCCAGTACGACTATCACTAAGTAGGGCAGGAACGCCAAGGCATATCCATCAGAAGTACCTATTGCTATGGCCAAGACTATCGGCACAAGCAAAACGACAGCACTAGCCCAGTAGACATAAATGCTACCTATGCCGACACCAACAGCCACAAATATCCATATGCCCGCAAGCAAGGTAGCTGCCATAGTACACGTGGCGATGTTGTGCTCAGTGTGCGCAATGCGCTTGACAGAGCTCGCCCGCAAGTTCAGCCACGCCTTTACCTTTTCGAGGGTCATTTCCTCTGTGCCCCTCCTTTTTGCGTACATGGTAGAAGAACCAAGCTATAAGTGTGCCCATCGCCTCGCCAAGTAGGCATCCCGGGCCGATGGATTATGCCCATCGGCCCGGGCACCAGAGGAGTGAGTCAATTGCGCTACTATACCGCAGAGAAGTTACGGCTGCCGGATAAAGATAGGGCTGGTGTAAATTGTGTCAATTGCTACTCCTTGTCCTTCTAGATCCTGGCCTTCTACGACCACGTGATAAGCACGTTGTCCTCCGCTAAAGCTAAAGCTGACAGGTACTACTATGGAGTGACCAGAAGAGACGGTGTGCCAAGAGTCGTGCCTTGTGTCCTCTAACCCAGTACGCGTACTCCTGTTTTCGATAACTCTCACCCGGTAAAACCCGGTGCGTGCCGCGCGCAGTGTAATCTCGCCGCTCACCGTGGCATGAACCGGCATAGTAAACCGCGAGCCTATTTCCTGTGGGACACCCTGCGCGTCTCTGAGCCTTAGAATTGCTAGGCCGCCGAAACGGCTGGCCACTGTTCGCCCCGCGCGCAAAGCCGCATCGACGTTCTCTTGCCCAAGTTGTGTCATGTCACCCCACCACTGGGATAACCCGATATGGGTGACGAAAGGGATGCTAGTGAATTGGCTTAGAACATCTGCCCAATCGCTGCCTGTCCTAGCGGAGGGGAAGCCATTACCCGCAAAGGTTGCGTTAAGACGCGCAACAATCTCTTCCCTCCATTTCTGCATAGGACCAAAGCCTGGAGAAAAATTGGTCTGCAGCGCCCCGCTCATTAACTCAAAGCCGTCGTAACGGGCAAAAAGCGTGGGAGACCAAATGTTCCACGGGTAACCTAAAGGCGGCTGTGCGCCCGGATGCGCAATACCTCCGGAGGACCACCCAAGCCTGTTGTTGTTAATGTTCTCGAGCAAAGTGTTGGGTGCAAACCAGCTGTATCTTAGCCCTGAAATTTCAAAGCCTGATGCGCCGCCAATGCCAACCAGGTTTTGGATACCATAGGCCAGGGCATGTCCATTGTGATCGGTGTGAGTATGGTTTGCTGTAGAAGCAGCGATTTCAACCCCGGGAAACATTGCTATCTGCGCAGACGAGGCTGCTCGGACTCTAGCGTGATAGTCTTCCCATGTTGCTAGATATGGTAGATAACGCACACGGTCGTTCCCAAAAGTTGCTGTCAGCCAGGCGTTTGTTCCTGACTCTATTGCTGTCCCCCGACGCCCTGTTCCGCTCATTCTTGGCAATATGGGTTGAGTGGTTATATACCGCCCTGCTGGCTCGTCGGTAATATAGCCGATTGAATAACCCCTGTTTGCCAGCCTTGATGCTAGCTCCCCAGGCGTGAATATGCCATCTAAAGCAAAAGTACTGTGCAGATGCAGGTCTGCCGGGGTCCAGGTGGAATTGGTAGTTACCGGCTCGATGTCGACAATCAGCACTTCACCTTCCCAAACAGCACTTCGCCCTCCCCTTTCCACTACGGCCCGCACTCGGTAATGGCCGTCAGCGGCAACGCGAAAAGGCAGTTCGGACACATTAAGTGCGATGTTAAGCGGAGCAATCTCGCCGCGCCGACGCATTACCTCGCGCATACGCGCGTTGCCTTCCCTAAACTCACGCTCTTCGGCGGTGGATAGGGCCTGGCGCTCGTCATTGCGTACGCGCAGGACTGACGCCCGCTGCCGATAGTTGTTCCAACTCCTAAATGCCGCAGGGGCAATCTCCTCATCCAGACGATGGACCGGCATGGTTCTTTGCGCCATGGGGATGGTCCCGAGCAAGTCGTGTCCGTCAATCCTCAACTCTGTCAAGCGGGCTGTACGTGCGCCGGGGCCAAACCCGACGAGAGCAAAAGGGAAATCCCACCGATAAGCATCAAGATCGTATGTCTGCACCACCGGCGCTAGAATCGCTAGCTCCGGCTCAAGGTCAACCGGAGCGGAAAGAGTAAACCCAGTTAGTGAAAACACAAGCAGCAAACAACAGAGCGCTACGAACACAACGCGTCTTGCAGCACTATTCGCGAGCCGCAAACCTTTCCCTGCCAACATAGGAACACATCCTCCTAAAAACTTATTCCGGCAACTAAGCAGGCGTTACGCATTACCCCCATTCTGCCTTTATTTAGCAATAGTCACCATATCTAACATATCACCCCCCCCCTGCCTGTCAAGTGAATTGACGGAACAAGCCCTTTAAGAAAAGCAAAAGGGACGGAGCCTTTTGCTTCAAGAGAAAGGGGCATACTGTGATGATTAACCAAGACCAGATCACCGCGTTGTTTAAGACTACCGGCACATTTATGGAGGGGCACTTTCGCCTGACCTCGGGCTTGCACAGTGGGCTGTATGTAGAGAAGTTTCGCCTCCTCGAACATCCCAAACACACGGCTGTGCTCTGCCAAGAAATTGCGCGGCGTTTTCGTGACGACGGCATCTCACTGGTGGTCGGCCCGGCTATCGGCGGCATCATTATTGCCTACGAGGTAGCGCGCGCGCTGGGAGTACGCGCGATTTTCCTAGAGCGCGAAGACGGGCGCTTACAGCTTAGGCGTGGGTTTGTGATTGAGCCGACAGATAGGGTACTGGTTGTAGAGGATATCGTGACCACAGGCGGTTCCGTCAAAGAAGTACTGACGGCAGTCGAAGGGGCGGGCGCTACAATCGTGGGTGTCGGCTTATTGGTTGACAGGAGCGGCGGGCAGGTTGACCTCAACTACCGCACCGAAGCTCTCCTAACGATGAAAGTCACGACGTATACGCCGGAAGAATGCCCACTTTGTGCGCAAGGCCTTCCCGTAGTTAAGCCGGGCAGCCGCAAAGCCTAATAAAATTAAGTCGCGCTACGGCGATATGTCAGAAGGATTTGGCGAATAGAAATAGAACAACTCTTTAGGCACCGCCAAAGAGTGTGCCAAATATAGGAGGAGATCGCGTTGATCAAGAGAGTTGCCATCGTCTCTACCATCGCCTTGCTGCTCTTGAGCGGCCTAGGCGGCATCACGCTGACCGCCGCGCAGCAACCGGCCATCCGCGTCATGTTCAACGGCCAGTACATGAACCTCGATGTGCCGCCTGTTATCCAGGGCGGCCGCACACTAGTGCCCTTCCGCGCCATCTTTGAGGCACTAGGGGCGACCGTGTCGTGGAACGACGCCACGCGGACCGCTACCGGCCCACGCGGCACCACAAC
>JAGXRZ010000041.1 GCA_018335585.1 Selenomonadales bacterium | reverse complement strand
AAGCGGTAAACCTTGGGGGTTCGGGGGCAAAGCCCCCGATATGCCTAACTCTAGCAGTGGCCACCCGAACCAGTAGTTTCGGCCACGCTTCACGGCAATCCTCGGTCAACTTACGCCGTCTGCTGCGGGACAAATTGCGTTAGCAGTAACAGCAATAGTTACTGCGAAACGGCGCGAAAGGGGCGTTACCCAAGAGGAGCTTGCCGCACATATGGGTGTATCTAAAGCCTCAGTCTCGAAATGGGAAACGGGTCAAAGCTATCCCGACATTACGCTGCTTCCGCAGTTGGCAGCATATTTTGACGTAAGCATTGATTATTTAGTCGGGTATACTCCCCAATTAGGCGTGAAGGAAATCAAGAAACTCTATCAGCGGCTAGCGTCGGACTTTGCCACAAAGGACTTTTCCGAGGTAGTGGCTGAGTGCGAGCGGCTGACAAAAAAATTCTACTCTTGCTACCCGCTGCTGTTGCACATAACGCTGTTGTATATCAACCACGCACCACTAGGTAACAACAGCGAGCGAAGCAGGCAAATACTCGTCGGCGCTGTGCAGCTCTGCGAGCACGTAAAGCAAAACAGTAGGGATGCACACCTAATTCGCGAGGCCGTCCTATATCAAGCCTTATGCCACCTGTCGCTAGGTGAAGGTGAAGAGGTGTTGGGGTTACTTGGGAGGTCTGTGCGGTTAGAAACTAAAAATGGCCCTCTCATTGCGCAAGCGCATCTGTTGACAGGAGATGGCGATAAGTCGCAAGAGATTTTACAAGTTGACTTATACCAAAACCTAATGTCGACCTTCCAGTCACTGCTAAGCATCCTGCAAAACAACCTTCACTGCTTGAGTACCGCCGAGAGAGTGTTTAGCAGAGCAGAAGGTTTGGCCAAGCTGTTTGATATGAATCGCCTAAGTCCAAATAATATGGCCGTGCTGTATGCCCTTGGGGCACACATGTACCAAATCGCAGGTGATTCTGCAAGTGCGCTAGACTTGCTTGCCAAATATGTGGACACTTGCATCTACGATTTCTTCCCCATTGAACTTCGCGGCGACGACTTTTTTAGTAAAATCGACGGCTGGTTGAGCGACAATGCCGATGTAGTGCCCAGAAGCGAGTCGGTCGTTAAGGACAGTATGATGAAGGATGTCCTGCACAGTCCTGTCTTTGCGCCGTTGTGGGAGAATCCCGAGTACCGCCTGATTGTAGAAAGACTAAAAGCATTTATACAAGGAGGAAACTAACGTGGGAAACCTGCAGGAATACTTGCCGTTCTTAATTCCTTTGGTGGTCATCCAGCTCGGCCTTATGCTTGCGTCCATAGTGCACATTTTAAAGCACCAAACATATCGCTTTGGCAACCGCGTTTTTTGGATCATTGTTTGCTTGCTTGTCGGCATCATCGGTCCGGTGCTTTATTTTACCTACGGGAGGGCAGAAGAGTGACGCATGCTTTATCTGTCAAAGGGTTAGCAAAAAGCTTCGGTGCAAACAAGGTGATTGATGGAATATCCCTCGATGTGCCCACAGGCAGTATTTTCGGTTTCATCGGCGCTAATGGAGCCGGTAAAACCACCACTATGAAAATGATTCTGGGATTGTTGCCAGCCGATAAGGGCGAGATCTTTGTGTGTGGCGAAAAGGTGTCATTTGGGGCAACGAAAACAAACCGGCACGTTGGTTATTTGCCTGATGTGCCGGAGTTCTACGGGTACATGAGAGCAAGTGAGTTCTTGCAGCTGTGCGGTGATATCACGGGTCTCTGTGCGGCCGAGACCAAAAAACGTGCATCGGAGCTCTTGGAGATTGTCGGGCTTAGTGGAGTAAACAAGAAGATAGGCACGTACTCGCGCGGCATGAAGCAAAGGCTAGGGATGGCGCAGGCCCTCTTCTGCAAACCGCAGCTGCTGATTTGCGACGAGCCGACCTCAGCGCTTGACCCTGCAGGACGCAAAGAAATTCTCGAAGCCCTAAAGCAGGCCAGAGGCAAAACTACCGTTATTTTTTCCACACATATTCTGTCGGATGTAGAACGCATCTGTGATCGGGTGGCTGTTCTGAGCAAAGGTCACATTGCCTTATCGGGAACACTGGCGGAACTTCGCAGCAAGCATCGATCAAACTCTATTCTTATCGAGTTTGCTTCAACGGAAGACAAAGAGCGGTTTGTTGGCGCTGCGGCTCTACTTGTGAGTGGCGCAAGGGCGACGGATACGGAGCTAACGCTACGCGTGACAGACATAGATGCGGTGCAGCGGGAAATCTTGCGGGTCCTATACGCAAACGACATATTGCCGCTTAAGCTAGAGGTGCATGAGCCGACCATGGAGAGCTTGTATTTGGAGGTGTCTCAATGAAACCCTTTGTGGCGTTTGCCAGTAAAGAGTTCACCGAAGGGCTGCGAACTTATCGGCTGATAATTTTGGCTGTAATCTTACTCTTTCTTGGCCTCATGAGCCCTTTATTCGCTAAAATATTGCCGGAATTACTCAGTGGAATGGACCTTGGCGGAGGTATCGTCATCACTGCACCAGCGGCTACCGCCATAGATTCATGGGCGCAGTTCTTCAAGAACGTCGGTCAGACAGGCATGCTCGCGCTAATTGTCACCTTTAGTGGAATCATAGGGAGCGAACTGACTCGCGGAACATTAATCATTCTGCTGACTAAGGGGTTAAAACGCCACACGGTAATAATGGCTAAGTTCCTCTCGGCAAGTGTCATGTGGACGGCAAGCTATCTACTTTCTCTTGCGGTCTGCTACGTTTACACGCAATATTTTTGGCCCGCGGGCACGCTTAACAACGCCTTTCTAGCTTTTGTATCGCTATGGTTGTTTGGCGAACTTCTAATCGCGCTACTTATTTTCGGAGGCGTATTGTTTGGCAGTTCGTACGGCAGCCTGCTAACTGGGTTTGGGGCTATAGGCATACTAAGTTTACTAAATGTGTTTCCTAGCGTGCACAAGTACAACCCTATAACACTCGCTAGCGATGCGCTAAATCTTTTGACCGGCCACAAGCCGCCAACAGACTTCATCCCTGCAACAGTGGTTAGCATTTTCATGGTAGTAGCCTTCTTGGCCATGTCCATAGTAGTCTTTAACAGGAAACAAATCTGAAACGGCGCTATATGATCACGTTCGCAAAGCGGACCTCACAAAGCATATTGCAAGCACGTCAAACGCATGGAAAGCGCCGATAAACACCTGCGCGTTGTCTTCGTTGCCCTAATGCGGGCTCACCTCTTTTGCGTCGGCGTCGCGCAAGAACGCTAGCACCAGCTTGTTGAACTCCGTGAAATGAGTTTCCATAGGGCAATGCCCCGCGCCTTGTATCTCGACGAAATTGGTCCTTTCTACTACTTGCCGCAGCCTTTCACCTTGCGCGATCGGCACCCAGGAGTCTTTTTCTCCCCAAACAGCCAGCACTGGGAACGCTTCTGCAGCAAGGCTCTCTAACGGTACATGGCGAGAGCGTCGTGCCAGACCGTAGAGCATATTACCAGTGCCTACGACCCTCAAAGGGGCGAGATACCCTTCAATCTCGTCAGCAGTTGGGAGTCTGCCGTAGGCAGAGCCAAGAAACCGCTCTATATTAGCCGGGGTCGCAAGTACATGCACCAAAGCTACATTGAACCCCCTCTGCACAGGCGGTAGACCCAATAGCCAGTGGCCGCGGCGTGTCGTAGAAAACAATGCTCCAGCCACTACGGTCAGCGAGGCAGTGCGCTTTGGTTCCTGTACAGACATCGTCGCTACCGCACCCCCACCCATGGAATGGCCCATCAGGTGCCATCGCGCATCTGTGTGTGCATAGCGCATTTCAATCTGTGTCAAAAGGCTCCACAGTAGGGCCCCTCGTTCTGCGTGCCCCGCAACATCCCTAGCCGCTCGGTCGCTATAGCCAAACCCCGGCAGGTCTGCGGCTACCACAAAATAGCCTTCACTTACTAAAGGCTCGACATTGTGCCGCCACGAGAAGGTTGAACCGCCGAAACCATGCACCAACAGTACCTTCCCCACAAGCGGAGCGGTGGGCTGCCATATCCTCGTGTGCATTTGCACCCCGTCAATCCAGAGATAGGTGCTTTCGGGGAATGGCTGCGCGGGCAATTGGGTCAACTTATGACGTGTGGGAATCAGATAAGGCAGCATACTTGCCACCAGCAACAATGCCGAGGCAGTTTTGAACACCTTGTGCACATACACACCCCTAACATTTTCGGTCTATTCAGTTTTAACACAAAAACACTGCCTAGCCAAGGCAGTGCGTGAGCATTGTAGAAGCGCATGACTTTTGCTATTGTGGCAGAGGGAGGTGCTGCATGAAGATTTCTAAGCAGGATGCTTTGGCATGGTTCGAATTTTTCGCCGTTTTGCCGGAGGAGGAAGAGCTAGGCGCCAAACAGCAAGAGATTGCTTACGGAACACTAGCTCAGATTGAAGCTGTCGTAGACAAGAGAAATGAAGAACTGCTGTCGCAGATAAGCGGGCTGAAGACGCTTCACAACAGAACGCTGTACGTGGGGCCCGAGGAGAAGTTTCCGCAGGGCTGTCGTTCCTGCCTCTTAGGCACCGGCCTAAGCGCAGTCAGGAAAACCAATAGATGTAATTTAGAGTGCAATTTTTGTTACAACTATGGGCAGCTCGACGACATTTCTCCGGTAGGAGGTGGCATGTGGGAGATTGGCGGCACTAAGTTCTATGTGCAGGATCTCGACTTGTTGCTAGCCATTCACACGAAGCCCACGGGCATTGCCTATGTCTACCTCGAGCCCTTTTTGGAAATTGAAACCTATCTGCCGGTAATCAAGAAGTTTAGTGTAGCCGGCATTCATCAACATATGTACACTAATGGCACCTTAGCTAGTGCCGCGAGCCTAAGGGGCTTAGGTGACGCGGGACTCAACGAAATACGCTTTAACCTAGGGGCATCAAGCTGTGCGGATCACGTTATTGCTAACATGCGTTATGCTAAGGACTCTATACCGCGCGTGGGAATCGAAACACCGATGACGCCGCAGTTCTTTGCGCAGTTTGCCGAGAAAAAGAAGGAGATTATGGCGACCGGGCTAGACTTTATCAATTGCGCCGAGCTACACGTCAACGAAAACAACATAGACAACTTCTATGGCGAGAACATGTATATGTGCCGACAGGGTTATATCTCACCTATCTGGAGCCGCGAGCTGACTCTTAAATTTATGAAAGCGGCGGCCGATGAAAACTGGGATTTAGCAGTTCACGATTGCTCAAATTACACCAAGTTCGCGAGAGGCCTCAATCTAGGCAACAAACAGGGGTTGTGGTTTGGCTCGAGCAACTACGCGTGCGAATTCCCCCGTCTCCCCTTTGAGGCCTTTTTGCCAGTCCTGCGCGACAGCAACTTTCGCTTCCTTGTCGAAGAACTGCTACCCCCCGGGTACAGACCAGGCGAACTGGTCTACTAGTGTTCTTCCACAAATCTAGAGGAAGACCTCGCGGGTATAGTTGCGTCTGCTGGATTTACGAGACCTGTGTTTTCTCGCGACATTCTTGAGAACACTGATTTCGAGTCCGCCCAGGTGGTATTCGTGGCCACGCAAAACCATATTAACGTAGTGCTAGTTCAGCCAAAAGCTCCGTTTAACTGCAAGTTAGTAGAGCAGCCGTAGCCTGCTTTGACGCTTAGAAAACGGCATGAAGGAGTCGATTTGATGAGGTTACTGAAAAACCTTCTTTGGGTTTTGTTCCTGGCAACGTTTCTTTTGGCTGTACCTAGATTAGCCGGTGTCGTAGCAGGCCTTTTTGACTACAGCTCCATAGACCCGGATAGGACCTTTGCTTGGGTTTCTGTTCGCCACTCTTTCCAGGCAGTGGTTTTCCTCATCTTTATGGCCTGGCTAGGCCGAGTTCGATCACTTAAATTTGGCTTCACGTGGGGCAACAAGGAGTCTGGGCTGAGATATCTGTTTGTATTTAGTGTTATTTTTGGTGTCTACACCGCAGTAATGTATACAATTTTTGTGCTTACTGGAGCTTACCAACCTTTTGGGTACCCATTGACGACTACTAACATTTTGGGACAGCTTGTCTTTCAATTGTTGCTATCCGGCCCATCGGAAGAACTGATTTTCCGTGCCTTTGCAATGACCATGATTGCACTGGCAATTAAAGGAAGGGTCTTCATGGGTAAAGTCAGCTCCGCAAATATCATTGCCGCGGTTATTTTCGGGCTAGCCCACATGAGAATTAGCTTTGCCCCCTTTACGGTCAGTTACCAAATGCCCCAGGTTCTCTACGCTATCGCCTTAGGCGTAATCTACGGCGATTGCTACGAAAAAACCGAGAGCATGTATTACCCTATGATTATGCACAGCTACACCAACGTAGTCATGGTGGGTGTCGGGATCATCCTTTCCTTTATCCTCTAAACTTTGAAATCAGAGATGTACCCAAGAGGTGATCGCAGTGATAACACGTGAAGATGTCATGGAACAGCTTAGGGCAGGGCTTGAGCCGTTGCACTATGTGAACGCCATGTGGGTCGAAGGTGCCGATGCCACAGGTCGCCTAGACTGTTACTCCGATCTTGATATTTGCATAGACATTCTCGACGAGTTCGAGACGCAGGCGATTGAAAGTGTCGAACGGCTGCTTTCTGGTCTCGGGGCGGTGGAATACAAGTACGTTGTCAAGCATCAACATGCGAAGCTAAGGCAACGGATTTATCACCTCCGAGGCGTAGATGGGCACCTCGCTATCGACTTTGTGTGGCAGCTTCACAGCAGGCCGAAAGATGAGACTGTTTTTATAAGGGAAGATAAGGTCGAAGTCGCCCGGGTCATCTTTGACAAGGGCGACATCATAAGGTACAAGGAGGCAAATAGCCAAGACTACATGGCCATGAATCTAGCCTGTCTGGAGGAGTGCCTTCACCTTTACACCCAACATGCAAGGGTGTTGAAGCATGTGTACCGTGGCAACTATCTTGAAGCGTACGCATACTATAACAAGTACGTGCTTATGCCGCTTGTCACCCTGCTACGTCTAATCTATACGCCTTACCACCCTAATAACTATCTGGTGAACATTTCTCAGCACATTACCGAGCCAGAGTTAGGAAGGTCTGTATATGCTAATCTAGAATTGAGCCAAAAACGCCACTCGTGCTAATTGAAAAGTGAGCCACTCCGACCAATAACCCTGTATGCTTAGGTTGCGAAACTGAGCACAGGGGGGAATAAGGAGTGATCGAAGTGGTTCAATACGAGAGTATCAGAAAGTTGTGCGCGGAGAAAGGGCTGTCGGAACGTAGCATCGCTAGGCTTTTAAGGGTGTCAAGGAACACTGTCGCTAAGTACCGTGACGGAGAAGTGATCCCTAGGCAACGCGAACCCTTGGTAAGGGCGTCACCCGTAACCGGACCCATTAGAGAGCTAATCTTAGAGATTCTCGCCGAGGATCAAGCCGCACCGTCCAAACAGACGCACACTGCCAAACGCATCTATGAGCGCCTGTGCAAAGAGCACGGCTTTACCGGAGGAGACTCTACCGTCCGCGCTCTGGTGCGCGAACTAAGGGGAACAATTCAAGTGCATATACCGCTGCAGTTTGACCCAGGAGCAGCTGGGCAAGTAGACTGGGGCACAGCCTATGTGTATTTTGGCGACGTAAGGACTAGGGTCGAGCTCTTCTGTGTGCGCCTCTGCCACAGTGGCGGGATATTCGTTATGGCCTTTCCAACACAGCGGTACGAGTCGTTCTTTGAAGGGCACATCCAAGCGTTTGAGTTTTTCGGTGGCGTGCCAAAGACGATGATCTACGACAACTTACGCACCGCCGTCAAGGAAGGCTGGGGTAAGCACGTCAAGGAGCAGCAGACGCCCTTTAAGCTTCTTATGGCCCATTATGTCATTAGCGCGAGGTTCTGTAACCCCGGCAAGGGTAATGAGAAAGGTCTTGTGGAGAACTTAGTTGCACTGTGCCGGAGAAACGCAATGGTGCCTGTCCCCCGCGTAACGGGGTTTGAAGAGCTAAATGCCTTGTTATACGACTACTGCCTCCGCTATCTTGACCATAAGATTGACGGTCGAGCAGGCAAGGTTGGCGACCTACTCAGCGAGGAACAGAGACACATGACCCCGCTACCCAAGCGAGCGTTCGACCCCGCAGCGGTAGTCACGGCCAAAGCCAGCAGCAGCTCTCTTGTGCGCTACGACAACAGCTACTACTCCGTTCCCGCCAAATTCGCTGGCTTAGAAGTCACCGTTAGAGCCTATAGTCTGCGTATTGAAGTGTGGTACAAGCACGAGCAGGTGGCCATGCACAAGCGTTCGTATACGCAGAGCAGTGTAACCTACAAAATTGAGCACTACATACCCGTCCTAGAAAAGAAGAGCCGGGCGGTAAGGGACGCGGCGCCGGTGAAGCAAACCATAGATCAGCGCATACAGGCATATGGCACCAAGCTTACAGATAAGGACTACGTGGCCGTGCTCAAGCTGGCGGTAGACTATGGGCAGGAAGCTGTCGTTAACGCTGTTGCAGAGGCTTCACAACATGGACAGTACAGCTTTGAAGCAGCCCGCCTCTACTTATTGCAGGCGCAGGCCCCCCATCTGCCTGTACATGAGCCTATCAAGGTAGACCCGAAGTTTCCTGTCGTTAAGGCCGTAAACCTTGCGTCCTACGACGTCCTCTTGGCGGAGGTGGCCAATAATGACTGAGTATAAGAGCCTCATCCCCATCTACGCCAAGGAACTTAGGCTCCCGACCTTTACGCGGTACCCGCAAATAGTACGTGAGGCTGAGCAGGGACACTTCGGCTATGAAGAATTCCTCCTGCGCATGATGAAGGCCGAGCTAGCTAACCGCCAGGAAAACCAACGCAAGCAACGCATCCGTCAAGCCAAGCTTCCACTAGCCAAAGCCCTCGACACCTTCGAGTTTGGCAATTTGCCGAAACTCGACCCGGCCCTAATCTGGCATCTTGCTGAGTGCACCTTTATAGAAAACCGCGAGAACATTGTCTTCATAGGCAACCCCGGCACGGGGAAAACGCATCTTGCCATAGGGCTAGGCCTGATGGCCTGCAATAAAGGGTATCGGGTGCGGTTCTACACAGCTGCGGCGCTAGTTAACGAACTGATTGAGGCCAAGGAACACAAGCGCCTAACTCGCATGGAGAAACAGCTCTTACAGGTACAGCTCTTAATCCTTGATGAACTATCGTATCTCACGTTCAATCGGGGAAGTGCCGAGATGTTATTTCAGGCGTTGTCATCTCGCCACGAACGCGGTAGTACAATTATTACCACAAACCTCGCTTTTTCACAGTGGACAGAAATATTCGGGGAACCAATGCTCACGGCGGCTACGGTAGATCGCCTTACGCACAAATCGCATATCATCGACACCAACGCATCCTCCTACAGACTAAAGCAACGAGTGGCTAACGCACAAAATTTTATCGGCTAATTAGAACCTCAAAACATTCTTTACATTATTTCCCTTCCCCCCTATAGGGGGGAAGGGAAGAGAAGCACCAGTTACCCTATCCCACTACAGGAGGCGAACGAGGGAAACACCCATATGTTAACACCATTGCTTCCCATTGGTGGCTCAATTCTCGATTATCACTAGTGGCTCAATTCTCGACTATCACGTGGCTCACTTTTCGATTGTCATTCAGAGAGGTTAGAGTCGTTTGCAAAAATCTCTTGCCTTGCAGATATTGAACATAATGTTGCCTTGGCACAGGAATGGTTCAGGGAACTTGTGCAGGTGTTTCACGCTAAGAGGCCATTTTAGTGCCCGTGTTTCATTAAAGTTGACTTGTCACCCCAAAAGTTAACTACAAGTCGCTTGTAGGTTGACTTTGTTTCCTGTTAGGAGCAATAGTTGAATCATGCTCTCATAGGGCAGTCGCGCGCTTGCCCTTCTCGATGGCTAAGGCGATGACGACAAAGGCTGCGGCAAAGCCTAGTTGCACAGCTAGGGCAGATAGATAGCCCGATAAAGTTGCGGCACTAAAAGTAGTTACGGTCGCAATTATGGAGTTGGCGCGCACATACCAAAACGTAGGGGTAAAGCTTGCCACTCTGAGAACCGTTGGCCCCAAAAACTCTTGCGGCACGAACACGCCGCTGATAAAACTTGTCCCCAAGGCAGCAATGTTTGCCGCCGCCAAGACTACTTCCTTGTTATGGGTGAGATTGCCTAGCAGATAAGCCAGTCCCGCAGCGCTAAGGGTAAAGACTAGCGAGTTAAGAAGATACAACCAAGTGGCCGGGCTGGCTACGTCTTGATTGCCAAATGCTAGGCTGACTGCCACCAACACACCCCAGCTAGCTAGTGCGAAGACGAGGCAGGCGAGATAGCACTGCAGGCTTATAATGCGTGGGCTAACCGGCCCGCATTGGTTGCGTTGCTTTATTTTATCCCCACCGAAAGTGATAAAGATGGACGCGACGCCTATAGTGATGACGAAGAGTAGCGTGTAGGGCAAAAAGTTAAAGTACATACCCAGACGCGCGCGTCTTTGGGTAGCTACCGTAGGCGACGTCAGCTGCACCGCCGCAGACTGCGATAAGTCTTGGAGCGCAAAGGCTACCTGTTGCTCTAACGCAAGCCCGAACCCCCCGGCAGCGTCGGCATAGAGGCGCAATATACCTAAGTAGCGGTTGATGCGCAGATTGAGGTAGACCGCGCTGGCTGCACCCTCTACACTTGTCCGCTGCAGGCGCAAGGGGCCATTCTGCAGAAAGGACGCGGTAAACCCGGCCGGCACACGCAGAATATATTGGATGTTGCGGTAGAACAGCTCCTCTTGTAGCCTAAGCGTGTCGTCCGGAAGCTCTACGAAGTTCACCTGCGGCGCTAACGCCTCACGCAAGCCGGCTACCAACGCGGTTTCCTCGGCGGCAAAGAAAGCGATGTTCACTTTGTCTGGGACGAATGTGCTGCTCACCGTCGGCGGGCGGTAAATCATTGTCATCACTAGGGAGATAGCGACAAAAACCACGAAATAGATGGAAATGCCGGGGAGGTTACTCCTGACGATTTTTAGGCAAACCTTAAAGGCTGACATAGTCTCGCCTCCTTACCACATAATATGTGCCGCCGGCAAACAGCAAGATGAATACTGCTATCCCTAGCGTGCTGGCTATAAATCGCTCGTAGGTGTCAAAGTAGTAAAGTGCATAAAACGCATCAGTAATGCGGTGTGCCGGGTTGATTAGCGCGAGCCAGCGCGCTTGCCTTTCTACAATAAACTTCAGTTCGGCGACATTCATTCCCGCGAGACTTGCACCTGCCAAACTTACGCCCAGCAGAATGCCTTCTTTGAGGGCTACACTGCCCTTCACTAAAGAGGTAACGAATGCGCCAAAGGTAATGCTAAGCATGCTACACAGCAGGATTGTTCCTACCACCCACGGGGTGCGTGTGCCAAAGTCTAGCCCCAGCAAGTAGACTAGGAAAGCAAAGTAGAGTAGCAGCTTGCTAAACTGCAGCAATAGCGCTGCACTCATGCCGGCGGCGAGTACTTTGAGCTTGTGTAGCGGTGCCAGACTGGTTCGAGCAGCATGGTGCGAAAGGTTAGCCTCAAGTGCATTGATCTCTGCCATGCCTACATGCCCTCCCAGGAGGCAGGTCATGGCCAGCAAAGACAGGTAGGGAATCAACATAAAGTTAGGCGTGCCGCGCTTATTAAGGGGGAGGTCAGCTAAAAAATCGCGGGTCTCGGCCAGTACGGCGGTCAGTCTGCTGCCTGCGGTCGGGTCATGAGCGAGAATGCGCCCAACTGCTGCCGCGCTCTGCATGTAGCTGTCAACGAACAACTTCAGGATACTTGGCCCAATGCCGCTATGATTGACTGTAAGGAGCAGCGGTGTGTCTGTAGTAATTATCCCCTGCACTTTGCCTGCAGCGAGCAGCTGCAGCGCCTCATCCTTTGGGGTGCGAGTAAGGTTAAACAGCCTGTTTTCGCCGTCAGACAGTGCCTCAATTGCAGAGACGAATGCCGCGTTCTCGCTATTTTCCACAAGGGCTACATCGATAACGGCAAGTCGCTCGCCCTCACCGAGTCGCGAAAAAGCTAACGAAAACAGGCCCGCCAGCACAATGGGGAAGACAAGCGTCCAAAACATAGTGACTTTGTCATATAGGAGAATTTTCAGCCGGTATTTAAAGATGTGTGCCACACTTGTTCCTCCTAATCTCGTAGCTCTTTGCCGGTAATCTCAAGGAAAACGTCGTTGAGGGTAGGGCGCTCAGAGTAGATTCTGCCAAACCCGACCCTTTGCTGCTTCAGCCACTCTAAAATGCTTTCAATCCCGCTCGTGCCCTTAAGAGCCTTTACCGTAAGCAAACTGTCCGCGTAGTTTACCGAGAGGAGATTTGGCATGGTGCGCAGGGCGGCGAGCTGGCTTTCTGTCAATCCATGCACTTCCGCGGTTATCTTTTCTCCCAGCGAGATCATGTCTTTTAGCGCCTCTTTCGTGCCGCTGGCCACTACCTTGCCTTTGTCAAGTATGACTACCCGCGAGCAAATACGCTCAACTTCTTCCATGTAGTGCGAGGTATAGAGCACCGTCGTGCCTGCGCGGTTTAGCGATAGTATCCCTTCGAGGATGTTGTCTCGGCTCTGCGGATCTACCGCTACGGTCGGTTCATCGAGAATGATGAGTTTTGGTTTATGGGCGATGCCGCAGGCGATGTTGAGTCGACGCAATAAGCCACCGCTCAGTTTTTTAGGGTAGAATTTCCTAAAATCAGCCATGCCGACAAAGCTTAAGGCCTCCTCCACGAGTCGTCTTCTTTCTTTGGCGTCCCTAATGTATAGCCCGCAAAAGTAGTCGGTGTTCTCCTGTACCGTGAGCTCGTCGAAAACGGCCACATGTTGCATGACTACGCCGATGTTTCTTTTGACCGCGTAAGCGTCTGGGCGCATAGGTTGGCCAAACACACTAATTTCGCCTTTCTCGTACGTCAGCAAGGAAAGAATGCAGTTGATGGCCGTAGTCTTGCCGGAACCGTTAGGCCCAAGTAGCCCGAGCACTTCGCCTTCACGCACTTCGAGAGTTAAATGGTCAAGCGCAAGGAGTTCGCCGTAACGCTTAACGATATTCGTCGCTTTAATTATCAAGGTCTGTCCCTCCACTAAGCATTTTCGGTTCTATTGTAGAACGGGTGCCAGTCAAACGGCAGTGCTAGATGTAACCTTTGCACATGACAATTGTCACAATTTTGCTTGTTGGGGCTAGCTTGCGATGTTAAACTGAGGTCAAACAAGGCATGAAGGTGAGCTATGCAGGAACAACATCTATCCCACAGGTTGGTGCTCTTTCTCTGCTGCGCCTTAATTGGGCTGACGCAGCCGCAAGGAATTTGGCACATAGTGCCTATGCTCATCAGCGCCACTACGGTCGGCCTACTGGTGTTTTATAGCGACACGCGAGCGCAATTTTTGGTTGCCGGGTTATTCTTTGTCGGCTGCGTGCTGTACTTGCCTCTGTGCTCCTATATCCCCGCAGTGATCTACGAGGTCTACACCAAGGAACGCAGACTGTTACCGTTGGTAGCGCTCGTGCCGTTTGCTGCTGCTGCCCCTTTGGGCTACAGCTTTTTGCAGAACGTCGGCATGGTGTCTGCCCTAGCCACTATACTTAAGCACCGGACGTTAAGCTTTGCTAGCTTGCGAGCGCACTACCTATCATTGCTAGACACAACGCGCGCCATGGCCGCAGAGATTAAGCAGCAGAACAAGCTAGTGCTAGAGAGACAAGACGACGCTGTACGCATAGCGCGTCTTAGTGAACGCAACCGCATCGCTAGGGAAATCCACGACCATGTAGGGCATAGACTAGCTAGCGCGGTCTTGCAGATAGGAGCTATGCTAACACTGCAACCGGAGCAAAAATCCCTCGAGACGCTTAAGGTAACACTTGCTTCGGCCATGGACGACATTCGCACCAGTGTGCATGACTTGCACGAGTCGTCAATCGATTTTCTTGATCACCTTGAGCAGGCAGCCGCCGGCTTGTCGTGTTGCCAGGTGCAACGGAGCATCTACCTGCAGAGCGAGCCGCGCCTGGAGATAAAATATGCATTTATTGCTGTGGTCAAAGAAGCCTTCGCTAATGTCTCCAAGCACTCAGACGCTACCGTCGTGCGCCTCGCTCTTACCGAGCACACAACGTTCTACCAGCTAATTGTCGCTGACAACGGCAGCCGCCCTAGCGCTGACTACAGCAAGGGCATGGGGCTGCGAAGCATCGCCGCGCGCATTGAGTCGCTAAACGGACAATTTCTGGTGCGCACAACTCAAGGGTTTGAAATTTTTATCACTGTACCGAAGGAGGGCAACCGTGAAGCTAGTCGTAGTTGATGACGATCCGCTCGTCTGTCAATCGCTTAAGACCATCCTTGAGGCCAATCCGGAGTGCAGCGTAGTTGGGGTGGGACACGACGGCAACGAGGCTGTGGCGCTGTTCGCACAGCATTTGCCCGATGTTCTGCTGATGGACATCCGCATGCACCCGCAAAATGGGCTAGAGGCCGCGTCACTAATATTAACCGCGCATCCTGAGGCCAAGATTCTATTCTTAACTACCTTTGCTGATACCGAGTACCTAGTGCAGGCGTTGCGCATCGGTGCCAAAGGGTATATGTTAAAGCAGCACGTGGAAAGTATCGTACCTGCACTAAAGGCGGTTTGTTTAGGGCAAAGGGTATTTGGCGATGAGATAGTCACAAAACTACCCCCCCTGCTGCCTGAGAATAACAAGGGGGGGTTCCAGGATGGGCGGCTCACGGGAAAAGAGGCAGACATTTTGCGGTGCTTAGCACTAGGAATGTCTAACCGGGAGATTGCCGCCACACTATTTCTCAGTGAAGGCACCGTGCGCAACTATATCAGCGTCATGCTTGAGAAACTCGCACTTAGGGATCGCACACAACTCGCCATTTTCTACTATAAGCACATGTAGGAGGAAGCATGAAAGTGAGAAGGCAAGATCGCTTGGCGAGCAGGGAACTAGTGAATAATGGGTTGCTACACAATGAGTAATTATGTGGCAGCGGGAGGAAAGTAAATGCCACTATGGCTGATAGCTAGGATGGGAGTTTTACGGCGCAACAGAGCGTTGCTGGCAGTTCTGGCCATGCTTCTTTGCGTGCTTGTGTTTGGCTCGTTGGCATTTTACTACTTTGAGCGGGGCGGCGACCAAGTAACAGATATCTGGGACGCCGCCTATTGGGTAACTGTAACGATAACCACAGTAGGCTTCGGTGATATTACCCCAAAAACAGCCGGGGGAAGGATTACATTTGTCTTGGTTGCGCTAGGCGGAATTGGCACCATTGCCTACGTGATCGACGAGATTGTGTCCTCGTCTACCAGGCATCAATTAAGAAAAATGTTTGGGTCAGGGGCGGTAAGAATGAAGAAGCATACCATTATCGTGGGATGGAACACCAAATCCGAAGAGGCAATAAAAGAGCTGAAGAACTCACGTGAAGAATTCTTGGTCGTGGGGAGTGAATTAAACCAAGCACACCTAAATGCCGAGGGGATAACGTTTATTGCCGGAGACCCCACAAAAAGCGAGACGCTGAATAGATGCAACATTAAAGACGCTCGGACACTCATGATACCTTTAGAGAACGATTCAGAGACTATCTTGGTTGCTCTGGCGGCCCGAAGACTAAATAAGGGCATAACCATCGTTGCCACCTGTGACATGCGGGAGCACGTAGAGATGATGCGTGGAGCAGGGATCGACCACATAATATCTCACACAGAGCTTGGTGGAAGACTAATTGCTCGCGCGGTTGCTGAACCTGTAGTCGTGGATTTTATTATGGATGCTTCAGCTTCCGCCGAAGGAATTGTGATTAGACAGATAAAAGTGAGCGCGACGACTAGGTTGTCAGATGTACCGTTAAAGGATAACGAGAAGGTGATTGCCTGGCACAGAGATCAGCGCTTCCTTTTAGATTTTACTGGTGATCAGCTTTTAGAAAGCGGAGACCATCTGGTAATTATAGCTTCTTCGCAGTAGCTCTCCGGCTAAGCTTCCTAAAGAAGAAAAGTACATGGACCAACAGATTGCTGATTTCGTGTGGGGGCCATGGAAAGCGTGAGATAAGGTGGTATATCGGTGAACAGGATAATGCTACTCTCGATAATTGTCGGTTCCCTGACATTGTTTGCATTTACGCTGCTGTCGCTCAATGTCCTCTGGGTCAATGTCGGTGAAGATGGCGACATCGCTAACTTAGCCATTCTGCTAGCCTCTAACCATGTGTTTAGTGCCTTCTCGGCACTGATTTCGGGGTTTCTTGTCGACAGGCTGCAAAAGAAACAGGCCATCGTAGTCTGCCTGCTGGCTTGCGCGGCTTTAGCGATGACCTGGTTGCTGGCGGAAAAGTTCTTAGCTGTAGCTGTTGTCGTCTACCTAGCGATAAACTTCGCCTCCGACTTGTATGCGGACACGTTCACAGCACTAGTGGCGGAAAAACTCAGCGCCGCTAACTACGTAAAGCTAGATGCGATTGAACTCGTTACAGGTAGCGCAGTTTCCATAGGCAGCAGCTTGGTGTCGGCGGTTCTACTTATGCAGCTTAGTCAGCAGCATGTAATTTTGCTGGTTACCGCTATACTGGTTGCGTCAGCCATCATCTGTTACAAGCTGTTGCCGGAAAGCGCAGTAGAGTCGGTCGAGTCGAATGAAGACACTGATGTATACAGAACGGGAATCGGTGCAACGATCCGATCCGCGTGGGATTTTGCGCGAGAAAATGTCCTTACCGATAAGCGCATCATGTTGTACGCGGCTGTTTTGTTCGTGCTAAATCTCGACTATGCCTTTATACCGACGGCGCTGCCGTTCCTCATTATGTCACTTAACGAGACAACGTCCTTAGTGCTGGTCGTCATCATGCAATCCGGCAATGAGCTCGGCGAGTTTCTTGCTGCCTCTGTAATCATCAAGTACGGGCACTATGTGTCGCTCCTAACCAAGATAGGCTTAATCGGCAGTGCGCTGGTGTTTACGGTTCTCCCTCTGGTCTACACGTTCCCAATCGCAGCAACGGTGCTGTTTGTATTATACGGCGCTTTCGATACACTGACGCAGCCATACTATAGCCACTTTGTATCATCGCTAGACCACGCTAAGCGCGGCCGCATCCTTGGGATTGTTAGTTTTATGGTGCTCTTGGCATCGCCTTTAGGCATTATACTGGGCAATTGGTTAAGCTCTTATGGCATGGTAGCGCTAAGCATGGGGATTGTTACTGTCTTTCTTTTCTCGGTGATAGTCCTTTCGGCATCCAAGGACTTTGGCAGCATTGTACTCGCGCCTGGTGCACTAGATGAAGATGAAGATGGCGACGATTAAGCATTAGGCTCACCTAACCCGCAAGATAAAGGCAAAATGTCCGCCGCCGCGACCCTTTCCCTGCGAATACCCATCAAACGAGGCATGAATGCCGAAAATGTGCGTACCGCGCCTGGTGGGTGTAAAGGTGTGCCCATTGGGGATCTCTTGACTCTCCACTTCTTTGCCGAATCGCCAGCGGCTAAGGGTTATGCGCCTCGTAGGCTCGGGGAATAGGATTGTTACCGAGGTACCTAAGGGCACAGTGGCAGCTTTTAACTTAAGCCATCTGGCCAATTGCGGCGTATTCTTAAACATATCAGCCTCAATCCCGCGGCCGTCCTCCATCCAGCTGATCGTTCCTAGGCCTGCCTCGACCTTAATGTCTCCTGCGGTTATGAGGGGCATGGGTGGGCCAAAGGTGTCAGCAAGCTCTAGGTCGGGGCGAATCGCGCTTGTAGCCCAAAACAGGTACTCCCGTGCTAGGCTATAGTTTATGACCAAAAAACCAAACGTGAGAGCTGGCAGGCTAAGAACGAGCAACACAACCGCCAGTAACACTTTCCAGACCGTCAGTCTACGCGCCATGCGGACGCCCCCTTACCCTATCTATTTGCTCCATTGTATACCAAATTACCTCCAGTCGCTACGATTTTGCTCCAAGCTACCACAAAATCATGCAGGAACTTACCTTGCAGGTAGCAGGCCGGCACGTTATAATGTATAATAATGTGACGAAACGCACCGCAGAGCACAAAATTGTGTGATTAGGAGGCCCATATGGAGCGCTTTATTCTTGACGACCTACTTAAGTGGAAAGAGTCAAAGTATCGCAAGCCCTTGATCCTGCAGGGCGTGCGGCAGGTGGGGAAGACATGGGCGCTCAAAGAGTTTGGCAGAAGGCACTATAGCAGCATCGCCTACTTTAACTTCGAAGAAAATGAGGAATATCGGCAATTCTTTGTGGCCACCCGAGATGTCAACCGCATTTTGCAGAACCTTATGTTTGCCAGTGGTCAGACTTTGCTGCCGAAAGAAACCCTCGTCATTTTCGACGAGGTGCAGGGCTGCCCTGACGTGATTAACTCTCTCAAGTACTTCTGCGAAAACGCAAGCGAGTACCATGTCGCGTGCGCGGGCTCGCTGCTTGGCATTGCTTTGGCCAAGCCATCGTCATTTCCAGTTGGGAAAGTGGATTTCCTCAATCTTGTACCCATGTCTTTCTCCGAGTTTCTCGTTGCCAACGGCGACGGCAACTTTGTCGACTATCTGCGCAGCATTGAAATGCTCTCACCGATACCGGACGCTTTTTTCAATCCCTTGTATGAGAAGCTGAAGATGTATTTTGTTACAGGGGGGATGCCGGAATCGGTCAAGATGTGGACTGAAGAGCGCAGCACAGAGCTGATGCAGACGGTGCTGCATAACATCCTTAGCACATATGAAAGAGATTTTGCCAAACATGTAAGCCCGACAGAGTATCCGAAGATATCGGCTCTGTGGCGGTCTATCCCCTCGCAGCTTGCTAAGGAAAACAAGAAGTTCATCTATAGAGTGGCCAAGGAAGGTGCACGCGCGAGGGAGTATGAGGATGCGCTGCAGTGGCTTGTAGATGCACAGCTAGTACGCAAAGTTTACCGTAGCAGTGCGCCCGGACTTCCTATTTCCGCATACGATGACGTTTCCGCATTTAAGCTGTATCTCGTTGATGTAGGGTTACTACGCCGCCTGGCCCTGCTTGCGCCATCGGCCATTACAGAAGGGAACAGGCTATTTTCCGAGTATAAGGGCGCCCTTAGCGAAAATTATGTTCTCCAGGCTATTCTGCACCAGTTTGAAGCAACGCCGCGGTACTGGTCTGTTCTGAATCCATCCTATGAAGTGGACTTTCTCATTCAGAGAGAGAACGACATTTTGCCGGTTGAAGTTAAATCGGAGGCCAACGTATCTAGCGCGAGCCTGCGCAAGTATAAGGAAAGATTTGGCGAGAAAGTGAAGTTGCGGGTCCGATTTTCTCTCGACAATCTAAAGCTTGACGGCGACGTTTTGAACATTCCGCTCTTTATGGCAGACTGCGCGGATTCCCTAATCGAAAAGGCATTAGGGGCGAGGTGAGAGGCTGTCGCAGGACTAGGTGGAATTATCTTACCCGCAAGATAAAGGCGTAGTGTCCCCCGCCGCTACGATTCCCCTGTGCATCCCCATAAAACGAGGCGTGAATACCAAATATGTGCGTGCCGCGCCTAGTGGGTGTAAAGGAGTGCCCGTGATGAGGGGCAGCGGTGGCGAAAAGGGGTCATCAAGCTCTATGTCGGCACGAATCACGCTTGTAGCCCAATACCCCCTTACCCTATCTATTTGCTCCATTGTATACCAAATGGTAGGGTCACATCAACGGCAATATGCTGGCCTCGCGAATGTTTTTGAGCCCTAGGAGCTGCATAGTTAAGCGCTCTGCTCCGATGGCGAAGCCGCCGTGCGGCGGCATGCCGTAGCGAAACACCTGCAGATAGAACTCGTACTTTTCTCTGGGCAATCCACGTTCTTGCATGCTTGCAAGCAGAAGCGGCAAGGAGTGTTGGCGTAGGCCCCCGGTTGTTATTTCTTGCCCGCGGAAGATAAGGTCAAACGATTCGGTTTTTGTGTTGTCGGCGAATCCGGGCAGGGCATAGAACGGCCTAAGTGAGCGTGGATAGCTATGCAGGAACACTGCCGGCACCCCGTGTTCTTTTTCTGCCCACTGACAGATAAGGCGCTCGCCTTCGGGGTCGATGTTGCCATCTGCTGCTATCGGCTTGTCGTAAGTCCTTTCCAGTATGGCGAGAGCCTCACCAAGGGGCAGGCGCGGAAGGGAGGGAATGGTCTCTCTGCACTTAATGCTGTCGCCAAACTTACTGTGCATTAAGGGGAGCAGTGACTTGAGGAACGCCTCCTCCAAATCCATTAGGACATGCACGTCCTGGACAAAGCCCATCTCAATATCCAGGCTAATAAACTCATTCAGGTGGCGCGATGTCTTGTGCTCCTCCGCCCTAAACACGGGCCCCACCTCAAACACGCGTTCAAAACCAGACCCGACTAGTATCTGCTTAAAAAACTGCGGGCTTTGCGCTAGGTAGGCGGTGTTGCCGAAGTAGTTTATGCTAAAGAGCTGCGCGCCGCCTTCGGTGCCGGTGGCCACGATTTTTGGCGTGCTAACCCGCGTAAATCCCTGACCCGCAAAGTACTCCTCAAAGTGCGTCACAATCTGCTGCTGCACGCGGAATACCTGCTGAAAGTGAGGGTGCCGCAGGCTTAGCGGCCTAAATCGGTCGATGAGTTCAAGCCCTACTTCGAGCTCGGGCGCGTTAATAGGGAAGGGCAGGGTCTCCGCCGGGCCTAAGACGGCAAGGGTTTCGACCCGCACTTCCACCGGGAAGGCACGCGAGCGTGAAGCGACGACTTGGCCCCTTATCTCCACGGCACTTTCCAGTGAGGGGAGATGGTCGGCCGCCGGGCTGGCGAGCACGACTTGGCTTTCGCCGCTGCGGTCGGCCACGATGAGAAACGTCAGCTCTCTGCCGACAGAACGCGTGCGCCGTACCCAACCTTGCAGGGTGACCTGTTCGCCCACATGCTGTGAGAGACTTGCGGCAAGGACTCTTTTTGACATAATTGAGCACCTCCGAAAATAAAATAATCCCCTCTCGCCAGGGACGAGAGGGGATTACCCGTGGTGCCACCCTGATTGGCATCAACAAAGATGCCCGCTTAAATCTATAACGGGATTACCCGCCCCTAAGGGGACTCAGCGGCTGTCTTCGCTCATTCGCGTGCACATCGGCTTACACCTAACCCGACTCTCTTAAGTGCAGCTCACGAGGCCCTTCCGCATCGCAGTCTTTGCTGTATACTACTATGCCGCTGGGGATACGTCAAGGGACGTGGGGACGGAGGAGTGCGACATGAAGTCTAAGTTAGGGCAAAGGGCAATTTGCTGAAAATATAGTTGAAACAAGCGTTGTATTTTGTGCAGTTTGTGCCTATACTAATGGATAGGGGGGTGCTTTTGATGCGCATCGACAGCGAAGAAAACATTCTAAGTGTGTTGTCCTCATATAATCCGTGGTGGCTAAGTTCTACCGTGCCTAAAGAGTTGCTGCGTCGGGTCAAGCGTGTTGCTTACCATGAGGTTATGGCCGCGTTAGGCCGTCAAGACATACGTCGTATGGTCGTGATTTCTGGTGCAAGGCGCATCGGCAAAACCACGATGCTCTACCAAATGATTCAGGAGCTACTGGGGCAGGGGTTGGAGTCTCGAAAAATCCTCTACGTCTCGTTTGACCATCCGCTACTAAAACTCGTCCCCATGAATAGGATATTAGACGTCTACCAAAACAACATCTATGGGCACAGTGATGTCTACTATTTCTTTGACGAGCTGCAGTACGTTGCCGACTGGGACGCTTGGCTTAAAGTAATCTATGATACGCAACCTAACACCCGCGTCGTAGCGACTGGCTCGGCAAGTCCAGTGCTAGCCGACAAGGCAGGTGAAAGTGGCGTGGGACGCTGGAAGGTCATTTCTGTTCCGACTCTGTCGTTTTACGAGTACTGCGATATTTTGGGCTTGGCAGAACGGCCTGCCCTCGATCTCGGCGTAAGGCCGACGAACCTAAATGACCTCAGCCATCGCGACCAAGTTCACTTGATGACAAAGTTGCGGCCTGTGCAGAAACACTTTCATCGCTACCTACAGGTAGGAGGGTTCCCTGAGTTAGCCCTCGCCAGTGATGATTTGTATGCACAGCGCGTTCTCCGCGAAGATGTAGTAGAGAAAGTTCTTAAAAGCGATATTCCCTCGTTGTTCGCGGTGCGCAATTCCGCGGACCTAGAGAGGATATTTCTCTACCTGTGCTACCACTCATCTAGCATCATCAGCGTCGAGAGTATAGCTCGGGAGCTAAACGGCGTTTCAAGGCCCACTGTGGAAAAGTACATTGACCACTTAAGGACTGCTAATCTCATATATGTCAGTTCTCCGGTTAATGTTTCTGGCAAGAAGGCCTTGAAAGCACAGAACAAGGTCTACATTGCTGATGCAGCGATTCGGAATGCCGTGTTAATGCGGCAGGACCTCTTAGCGAACCCGATTGAGATGGGAGTTATGGTCGAGACGGCGGTCTACAAACACGTGCGGGCTTTCTACCACCACGAGGCGACGCAGGTCGGCTATTACCGCGAGCCCGGTGGTGCAGACAAGGAAATAGACATAGTAGTACAGTCTCCGTTGGAGAAGATTCTCATCGAGGTGAAGTACCGCGAAAGCTACGCGCTCGACCAGTCGCAGGCTATAGTCAGACAGGCGGCGAATGCTACGCGGGCTCTAGTTGTAACCAAGAAGGATGACGACTATGGTCCCGGTGCTAGTTCGCCCGCAAGCGTGTATCGTATTCCGGCTTATGCGTTCCTTTATCTGCTGGGGCATGCCGAGGCAGGGAAGTAGACCAAAGCTGTCGAACTTTTCGCGAAAGAGGGGGGATTGCATGCGTCACTTGACCGACGACGATTCTTCAAGCTCGGCTTTTGCCGGAAGCAACCAAGCAAGAGAGTTCCTTGCCACCTTGCGTGACGAGCGGTCGAGCCGCGGCAAGCCAAGCCGAAAGTTCGATGTGATCACGCAGTATATTGCTGCGCTCGAGGAAAAGGCCACTTGGCAAGATTTCTATAAGGAGTTCTATGCCTTCATCCAGCTAAACCCCGCTTACGAGCTACATGACTACCAGGCCATTCTCGAAAGGCACGGCTTAAAGTGGACCGAGGCGGCGATGAAGGCCGCCGACGTCGCCGCGCTTGATGAACAGACGGTTCTCGCTTTGATTCTCGGTGCCCATCGCGCGGAGCGCTTTGCCCCGGGCGTATTAGAGATGTTTATCAGCGAGGGCTATGTAGCAAAGTGGCTCATGCGACTAAAACAATTAGACGACGAAAGAAGGCATCCCCCCGCGCGGCCAATCTTAAAGCAGGTGAGACTCAGTCTGCAGCCGTTAGGTCATGGCAACACAAGCGAGCTAGTGCTGACCGAAGAGCAGCTAGCCATTAAGAGCAGGTCGCTTACGGGGGCCTGCGCCATGCATAACTATGAGTTTGACAGCGTGTCGAAATTTGGCGAGGTGGCACTAGATGTCATGGCAGAGTGCCTTGAAGCAGGGGGTTGGCAAGATTTACAGCACCTTAGCGAAGCCACCACTGCATTTTACCTTTACGAGTTGGAGGCAGAATACGAGTGCGGCAAAACTGCCCGACATCAGGGTGTATTCGACCGCGGTCATATCCCGGAGAAGCCGTTTACGCTGTTCGTAGAGGTTCTGCGCCTTATCATTCAGTCGTTTGGTTTTGGGGATGTAGTGGGGCTGTCTGGGTTTAGGTTTGCCCTTAAAAAGGGCGAGGTCAAGTATTGCGGTGTTCTGTTAGCAGACGGCGGCAAACTTTATCACTACCGCACCACGGATCTACGCATCGATGTCGGCGATGTAGTTATCGTGCCTGTCGGTCAAAACAACTTTGAGCGCGAAGGCGTCGTCGAGACGGTGGAGTTCTGCCGCTGGGACGACACGCCATATCCACTGGAAAAGACAAAGGAGATTATCCGCAGGGTCAGCGATGCGGTAGGGGCGTCACCCGGATTTCACTTGTTGGCCGCGACAGACGTTTCGTGCTAAATGTGTGCTACTCCGGCTTGTATATGTCGGGGTGAAATTCGTGCGGGCCGACGAAATCCGGCAGAATAAGCGCCTCCCTAAGATGAAACCACATGTCTGCTGTCACCAAACCTAGCCGCCACAGCGAGACGCCTTGTAGGCGAAAGCGGGCGGCTACTTCTATTTTCTCGCGGATGCTGTCTCCTGTTTCGCTGGGGGCGGATATAGCCAACACAAGCCTCTCGCGCGGGACATCGATTAGCGCCATTTCCACTGCCTGCACTACCCTATGTAGCGGCTCGGGGGTAGGCCCAAAGTCGTGCGCCATAACGATAATGCGGTCGGCCAGTTGGCCGAGGGCGGCGTAATCGTAGCCCCTAAAAGAGCTGTTGGGCGGATGAATGGTGAGCGTCAGGGTTTTTCCTGCCTCGCGCAGCGGTGGGGCAAGCAAAGCAACAAACCGGGTAAAGCTAGCACGAATCTGCTGCTGGGTTTCCCTTGTAGCGTAAAGACCCAGTTCTTCTAAGTTTAGATTCACACCGTCAAAATGGCCGGCCTCCTGCACTATGGCGTTAACAGCGCGGAGCATCGCCGCTTCGTCGCTAAGGAAAGCGGTAAGTAACCCGCTGCGGTTTGTCTCGTGGACGACCATTTCCATCCTCAGCCCAAACTCTCGTGCTGTCATAAGCACCGTTTCCCACCCCGCAGGTCGGCGCCAAGCCGTGCGCGGGCTCTGCGTCAGCAAATTCCCTTGCGCGTCTATTGTATACCAGCCAAGCGCAAGCTCGCTCACGACATCGGTATTGCCGGTAGCTGTAGCCGGGAACGGCACGCCAAACAAGTTAGTCCAGCTGCTCGTCCTCGCATCGCCAAGCGCATAGAAGCCTACTACGCCCATGGCGCGCCTAGGCGTAGCAGTTTCCGTTGTGCTCGTTTGCGCCGGTACTGGCAGCAGCGCAGCAAACAACGTTGCAGCTAACAGAAGCAGCATAAGCCGTGCAAGAATTGGACGTGTCATCATTACTAACTGTGCTCCTCCTTCGTATTATCCCAGGTAAAGTAAGCAAGCCCGCCGGGCAACCTAGTGGAAATGTCGCCGCCAAATGAGGCCTTCGAACTTTGCTCGTCTATGATGTTAAACAGCTCTAGGCGGGATAGCGAGATTTCCATGGGGTTTGCTCCTTCGGTAGTGCTTATTAGCAGTATACAGCATTTCGCGAACTATCACATTGACACCTTTCGATTTTAGGCGTAGAATCGTCATATCGAAGCTTTTAGATATGAGGGGTCAACGTGGAAGAGAGTCTGCAATACGTAAAGGTTTTTAAGGCGCTAGGGGATCCCAAGCGAGCCATGATCTTGGACATGCTCGCTTGCGGTGAGCTATGCGCCTGTATGATTTTAGGACGATTTGCCATGTCGCAATCTACATTATCCCATCATATGAAGTTGTTGTGCGGCTCAGGTCTTGTCAGAGGCCGTAGAGAGGGCAAATGGATGTACTACTCGCTCGACATAAAAACAATCAACCTAGCCAAGGAATACTTGTGCGCCATCGCCTCGAATAAGGCAAGTTGCGTTTGTGAGGAGACTGTAGGTCAGTGTAAAGAGTAAGGAGTTGGATGGACTTGAACAAGCAATGCAGTGTTCCTATTGTCTCGACCGCCCTTCACGCAAGCGACGTAATCGGCGCGTGGCGAGTGCGCTGGGGCCTAGGACGGATGAGTTACACGATTGCGCCGGGACTATACGCCGTCGGTACGCCCGATCACACGTCCAATGTGTTGGTCAGCGCGAACTACAAGTTGACATTTGATTCCCTGCGGAGGGAGCTTGTAGGATTGAGTTGTTGGCTGCTCATCCTAGACACCAAAGGTGTCAATGTCTGGTGTGCCGCCGGGAAGGGGACATTTGGCACTGATGAATTGGTTGCTCGCATCGCCAGCACTGGGCTCGCGGACATAGTGGCGCACAGGACATTGGTGCTGCCGCAGCTTGGCGCTCCGGGAGTGTGTGCGCATGAGGTGACCAGACGAACGGGGTTTGCCGTAGTATACGGCCCTGTCAGGGCCTGTGACATAAAGGCATTCCTTAGCGCTGGCCTTAAGGCTACAGACGGAATGCGTAGAGTCAATTTTACGATGTGGGATAGATTAGTTCTCACCCCAATAGAGCTGCTGCCTGCCCTCAAGGTTTCCGTCTTGGTGTTTGCTGTGGCGCTTCTTGTCAACTTCTTTGCCGTGCGGCCCTTTGTGCTACCAGACGCAATCATGTATATCGGCGCCGTGGTAACAGGAGCTGTTGTTACGCCGGTGCTGCTTCCCTTTATTCCCGGCAGGGCATTTGCTTGGAAGGGATGGTTGCTCGGTCTTGTATGGACGGCCGGGTGCGCTTGGCTAAACGGCTGGTCTGCTCCGGATTCCGCCGTTCGCGCCCTCGGCTACATGTTGCTTCTACCATCGCTGTCCGCTTTTTTGGCCATGAACTTTACCGGTTCGTCGACGTACACGTCATTCTCCGGCGTCATTAAGGAGATGAAACTAGCGGTGCCGCTGATAGCTGTTTCAGCGGTTGTCGGTATTCTGCTGATATTGGTCAACAGCTTTACAATTCGATAGGGGGCGCCTATGAAACACAGGTACTTAGCGAACGTCGCAACACTTTTCTTAGATGACGAAAAATGCTCTGGGTGCGGAAGGTGCGCAGAAGTTTGTCCGCACAGGGTTTTCAGATTGATAGGTCGTAGGGCAGAGATAGTTGACAAAGACGGGTGCATGGAATGCGGCGCCTGTGCTAAAAACTGTCCGGCGGATGCCATATCGGTTGCTGTGGGAGTTGGCTGTGCTTATGCGGTGATTATGGGGTGGCTTACAGGTGGCAAACCGAGTTGCGATTGCGGAGGAGAGTGAGTCCCAATGAAGAGGATTTTGTTTGTCTGTGTGGAAAATTCTAACCGTAGCCAGATGGCGGAAGCATTTACGCGCATACATGGCGGGAACGGGGTAGAAGTGTACAGCGCAGGCTCGCGCCCTTCTGGCATTATTAACCCTAAGGCCATCGCCGCCATGCAGGAACTTGGGTATGACCTAACCACCCATTTTTCAAAGTCACTGGCCGACATCCCGAACATCGAGTTCGACTTTGTGGCGACCATGGGCTGCGGTGACGACTGCCCGCTAGTCCGTGCAAAGCAGCGCGAAGACTGGAGCATCCCCGACCCAAAGCACATGTCGCCGGAAGAATTCCGCCACGTGCGCGACCTAATCGAGCGCCACGTCAGGCAAATGCTGACCTGAAGCAAAAGGGACGGAGCTTTTTGCTTCACTAGGTGTTGCAGACGGCGCTGTCCTAGGAGGTCCTTATGCCTTTTACTTCGATCAGCGAGTCACTAGGGCACTACTTGCGCATCAAAGTACCCTACCTCACCAACCTAGCCGTCCTGGCAATCGAGCGCATTGAGGGCGGCTGGGAGGGCGACGTCTTCGCCTTTGACCTTAGCTTTTTAGATAACGGCACTGCGCAAACCCGGCCCATGATACTTAAGCTGTATCAAGAGCCGGGCTTAGAGCTGTTGGGCCAGAGGCACACGCGCGAGTTTGAAGCCCTTCGCCAGCTCAACAATGAAGGCTATCCTGCACCAGATGTGTATCTGCTGGAGTGCGACAGCTGTTATCTCGGGAAGCCTTTCGTCATTATGGAAAGAGTAGCGGGCGCCCGGTTAGACAAACTCCTCGAGCAGTATTCACCGACGGAGCGCGAGGCGCGGTATGGCGAGATGTGCAAGTTGTTCGTCCGCCTGCACAGCCTAGATTGGCAGAACTTCACCGCTCTTGGCGACCTCCCCGCCGTAGAGAGCGCCATCGATCGCGAGCTGCAGCGCTTTCTGCAGATTGGCTTAGCGGCCGGCGCTTCCTATGCGGAGCCGGCGCTGGCGTGGCTCTGGCAACGGGCATCAAGCGTCACGGGCAGCAGACTGGCCCTCGCCCATTGGGATTTTCATGCAGGCAATATCTTGTGCGACTCACACGGCAAGCTGTCTGTCCTTGACTGGTGCGGCGCGGGTGTAACCGATTGCCGGTTCGACCTCGCTTGGAGCACGCTCTTTCTCGGTGACTTCGCGCCTAAGTTTATCGCGCTGTACGCCGAGCTTGCCGGGCACCCAGTTGACGACTTTGATTTCTTCCTCGCCTTCGCCTACCTGCGGCGCATCCTCTCTATAACCATCTCGCTACAGCACAGCCCCGAATTTCTCGGCATGCGGGCAGAGGCGGCAGAGCACATGCACCTTCAGCAACATCGTTTGCACGCCCTGCATAATCAGTGGCTTGGCCTTACCGGTGTGCGCTTATGAAACCAATTGCTTTTGTAGACCTAGAGGTGCATGCCACGCAAGAGACGGTCCTCGATATTGGGGCGACAAACGACAGGGGTAGCGTTCTACACACCAAGTCCTTGCGCGACTTGGCCGCCTTTTTGCCGGGGCACGAGTACATTTGCGGCCACAACATCCTCGCCCACGACCTAAAGTACATGCAGGAAGCGCTTAAAGACCTGCCTGCGCTGCGCTGGAACACCATTGACACTCTGCTTCTCTCTCCACTGCTTTTCCCCAAGCAGCCGTACCATGCCTTAGTAAAGGACGAGAAACTCCAAGTCGATGAGCTTAACAACCCCTTAGCCGACGCTATTCAAGCTAAGGAGCTGCTATACGAAGAAATAGCCGCCTTCCATAAACTAGACGATGCGACTAAGCGCATTTTCTTTGGCCTGCTCGGGCTGACCAAAGAATTTGGCGCTTTCTTTCGTTTTATAGACTACAGAGCTGCTGTGACTTCAGTCGCCGCGCTTATCCGTGAGGCGTTCAGTGGTGAAATCTGCGCCAATGCGCCGCTAGACGACCTCGCAGCCGCACACGCCATTCCGCTCGCCTATGCCTTGGCTATAATCAGTGTCAGGGATCGCTACTCGATTACACCTCCCTGGGTTCTAAAGCAGTATCCCGCGACACAACGGGTTCTGCACGTGTTGCGCAACACCCCTTGCCTAACAACCTGTCCATATTGTGCACAAAAGCTTGACGTGCGCCTCGGCCTCAAGCGCTACTTTGGCTTTGACGGCTTTCGCACTTTTGGCGGGCAACCGCTGCAGGAGCAAGCAGCACGGGCCGCTCTTGCGAACAAGTCTCTCCTGGCTGTCTTCCCAACCGGCGGCGGCAAATCGGTTACATTCCAAGTGCCTGCGCTGATGAGCGGCGAGGCGGCGCAAGGCCTGACTGTCGTCATCTCACCCCTGCAGGCCCTCATGAAAGACCAGGTAGACAACTTAGAGCGCATCGGCATTATGGACGCTGTTGCCATCAATGGTCTGCTTGACCCGATTGAGAGGGCAAAGTCCTTTGAGCGTGTTCAGGACGGCTCGGCCTCGCTGCTCTACATTTCACCTGAGTCCTTGCGCTCCCGCAGCGTCGAGCGCTTGTTGCTCGGGCGCAATGTTGTGCGCTTTGTGATTGACGAAGCCCACTGCTTCTCCACTTGGGGGCAAGACTTTCGGGTTGATTACCTCTACATAGGCGAGTTTATAAAGAAACTGCAGACAGATAAGAATGCTACGGACGCTATTCCCGTCTCGTGCTTTACCGCTACAGCCAAACAGCGTGTTATCGACGACATCCGGCAGTATTTTAAGGACAAGCTCGGGCTCACCCTCGAAGTCTTTCGGGCCGACGTTGCGCGTGAAAACTTGCGCTACCATGTAGCCGAGAAGGCCGAAACGGAAGAGAAGTACCGCGAGCTCCGCCGCCTAGTGCAAAGGGGCTGCCCGACCATCGTATATGTTGCGGAGACTAAGCGGGCCGAGGACCTCGCAGACAGGCTCACATCCGACGGCTTTCCCGCACTCCCCTACCACGGGCAACTAGACGCAAAGGTTAAGTCTGCAAATCAAGATGCGTTTGTTGCAGACGCGGTGTCAATCATAGTGGCGACCTCGGCCTTTGGCATGGGCGTAGACAAGAAGGACGTAGGTCAAGTCATTCACTACGACATTCCCGATTCGCTCGAAAACTACGTGCAGGAGGCAGGGCGGGCCGGGCGGGACGAGCAGATTAAGGCAGATTGCTACGTTCTCTATCGTGAAGAGGATTTAAACAGCCACTTCACCCGCTTAAATCAAAGCAAGTTGCACGTCAAAGAAATACAGCAGGTGTGGAAGGCTATCCAAAATCTCACTCGCACGCGCAAAAAAGCGTCGCAGAGTGCGCTTGAAATAGCCCGTCTAGCGGGCTGGGACGAGGAAATGCATGGGCTCGAAACGCGGGTGCGCGCAGCCATTTCCGCACTTGAGCAAAGTAAGTACGTTAAACGCGGGCAAAACTCGGCACGCGTATTTGCGACCAGCATTATGGCGCGTACGGCGCATGAGGCTATCGAGAGAATTAACCAGTCAAGCAAGTTTGACGCCGCCGAACGACAGGATGCCATCCGGATTATTAAGAGCATGATCGCAAGTCGTAGCCGCCTCCGCGCCGGTGGGGAAGATTCTCCAGCCTCCGAAGTTGACGTTTTAGCTGACCGCCTAGGTCTAGCTAACGAGCGCGTTATAACCATAGTTAATCGCCTGCGCGAGGAAGGCTTGCTTGCCGACACGAAAGATCTCACGGCTTACATAAAAGTAGGCGACCAAGGCAAGCAATCGCTAGAAATCCTCAAGCGTTTTTCCTCTATGGAAGCTGCATTAGCCATCGAGGTGGAGGAAGAAGAAGTCCTCTTGAATCTTAAGCAACAAAATAGCAGGTTAGAAGACCAGGGCTACGAAGGCGTGAACCCACGCAACATCCGTACGATTCTAAACTTCTGGAAGTTGAGCAGGTTGGTGGAATGTGCAACTGCCGAATTCGCCAGGCACATCGTCCATATCTACAGTGTGCTACCTAAGGACGAGTTCTTGGCCCGAATCGAAAAGCGCAAAGCTACGGCGGCTATAATCCTTGAGCATTTATACCGTGAAGCAGAGCGTACTGCTAACGGCAAGCCGCTGAAGGAAGACGTTTTCGTAGAATTTTCAATCGGGGAACTCGTCCTTGCTTACCAGGCAAACAGCTTCTTGTTTAAGGAGGCTGTCACAACGAGGGACATCGAAGACGCTCTCCTGTTCTTGTCCCGAATCGACGCCATAAAGGTAGACGGCGGCTTTCTCGTCCGGTACAACCCGATGACCATTGAGAGGCTACACGAAGGTAGCCGCAAGCGGTACACGACGCTCGACCATACCCGTTTTACGGAGTACTACCAAGCGCGCATGCAGCAGATTCACATTATGGGGGAGTACGCCCGCAAAATGCTGCAGGATTATCAGCAGGCACTAAGTTTTGTCGACGACTATTTTTCACTTAACTACGACCGGTTTCTTGAAAAGCACTTTAGTGGCCGTAAGCACGAGCTCGCCCGGAGCCTTACGCCCGCCAAGTTTACCCAGTTGTTTGGGGAGCTCTCAACGCGCCAGTTAGGTATCATTAACGACAAAGATAGCCAACACATCTGCGTCTTAGCAGGCCCGGGCAGCGGCAAAACCAAGCTGCTGGTACACAAGCTCGCCTCGCTGATCCTAATGGAAGACGTAAAATATGAGCAACTCCTTATGCTTACCTTTTCTCGCGCCGCAGTCACCGAGTTTAAGCAGCGCTTGCTGGCGCTTATCGGTAGCCCGGCCCGACACGTCGAGATAAAGACCTTCCACTCCTACTGCTTTGACTTGCTAGGCAGGATGGGTAGCCTTACGCAGTCTGCCGAAGTTATTGACCTCACCGTACAGCGTATACGGGACGGGAATGTTGAGGCGAATCGCATCGCTAAAGCTGTTCTCGTCATTGACGAAGCGCAGGATATGGATGCGTCGATTTACGAGCTAGTCAAAGCGTTGATGGCGCAGAACGAGGGCCTGCGAGTTATTATAGTGGGGGACGACGATCAAAACATCTTTCAGTTTCGTGGCTCAAGCGCAGAGTTTATGGCGAGGTTCATCACGGACCACGCGGCGACTAAGTACGAACTGCTGACAAACTATCGCAGCAAGGCCAATCTCGTGAGCTACGCGAATGCCTTCGCCGCGCAGATGAGAGAGCGGCTAAAGTCTAATCCAATTGAACCGCAAACCAAAGAATTAGGCTCCGTCAAGGTCGTGCGACAGCTAAGCTCAAATATGCTTGTGCCCTTTGTCGACGACATCGCTACTGCCGAGCTTAAGGGAACCACCTGCGCCCTAGTGAGGACAAATAGAGAAGCCTGGCAAGTGGTCGGCATGCTACGACAGCAAGGGTTCCGCACCCGGCTTATTCAAACTAACGACTGGTTTGGGCTACACACCCTCGACGAAATGCGCTTTTTCCTGGCCCGTATTAAAGCGGACAGCCAATCGCCCCTCGTTGAAGCCGACACTTGGGAGCAGGCCAAGCAGGCGCTCGAAACCGCGTATCAAAGAAGCGCCATGCTTGAGACGTGCCAGCGGCTAATTGCACAGTTTGAGTCGCAGACACCCGAGAAGAAATATATCTCAGATCTCGAGACCTTTGTGCAAGAGTCAAAGCTCGAGGATTTTACGGGCGACCCAAGCGAGGCAATCGTCGTCTCTACTATTCACAAAGCCAAAGGAAAGGAGTTTGACAACGTCTTTCTGCTTTTGGACAACGACGCACCGCCAAGTGAAGACGATAAGCGTTCAATCTATGTCGCGATTACGCGGGCCAAGGCGAACCTGACTATCCGCTATAATGGGAATTACCTAAGCAAAATTAGGCCGGCCGAAGTTGTAGAGACCGCAGACCGCAACGCCTATCCCGAGCCTACCGAGCTAGTTATCCCCCTCTCGCACGAGGATGTGCAACTCGGCGCATTTGCCGGACGGCAAGACGTTATACAGACGCTCCAAAGCGGCGATGAGCTGTGCTATCAAAACTACTGTGGCTACACGGGCGACAGACTCGTGTTTCGCGTCTCAAAAAAATGCGAAGCCCTCCTGGCGCAGTACGCACAAAGGGGCTTCGTTCCAACACGCGCAAGTGTTAACTTCGTAGTGTGGTGGGGCAACAAGGACACGCCGGAAGAAGTGCGGATTGTGCTGCCGGTGCTTTATCTTTACCCCCTCCGCACCCTCGGCGCCGTGTGAATAGCCCTGTCCTCTACCCCGAGGACGGCCTCAAGGAAGGCTTCGGAAATGGTGGGGTGGGCGTGGATGGTGCGGGCGATGTCGTTGACGGTGAGTTTGTGCTCGACGGCTAGCGCGGCCTCGTGAATAAGCGTGCTGGCGTGGGAGCCTAGCACATGCACCCCGAGCACCTCTTTGCTTTGGTCGTGGGCGATGACTTTGACGAGGCCCATTTCTTCGCCCATAGCAACGGCCTTAGAGTTTGCGCCAAGCATAAACTTGCTCACTGAGACAGGGATGCCCCTCTGCTCCGCCTCGGCCTCGGTAAGGCCCACGGTGGCAATCTCTGGAGAAGTAAAGACTACTGCCGGCACGCAGTCGTAGTTGACGTGGCCGGGCAGGCCTAAGATGCCCTCCACGCAGGCTTTCCCTTCCTCCGAAGCTACATGCGCTAGCATGTGCCCGCCAATGACATCCCCGATAGCGTATACGCCCGGGACAGTGGTCGCAAAATGCTTGTCGACCTTAATGCCGCGCCTGTCGTACTCCACACCGATAGCGGCAAGGTTTAGCCCTTCAACGTTAATACTGCGCCCTGTAGCGAGCAGCACCTTTTTGGCAGTAAACACATGGGTGTTCCCTTGGCCTTCGGCCACAACTTCCAGTTGACCATCGTCTGTTTGGTTTATGGCCTGCACTCGTACATCTGCTTGTACTCCTACGCCTGCCCTACGCAAAGCCATGGAAAGGCGGCTGACGATGTCTTTGTCAACTTGGTGAAGAATGCGCGGCATAAACTCCACTACCGTAACCGCGGTGCCAAAGGAGTTAAATATGCCGGCAAACTCCATTCCGATGACGCCGCCCCCAATGACCACGAGGCTCTTTGGTATTTCGCGCACGCCCTGTAGTTCATTGCTGTTTACTACCCCGGGGAGAAGGCTCCCCTTAATGGGAGGGCTTTGCGGCATAGAACCTGTGGCAATAATGATGTGCTCCGCCTCTATTCTGTATGGTTCACCCTCGGGGGGACGCACGATTAACTCGTGCGTCGCAGCAAAACTTGCCTCCCCGACAATGTGCTCTACCTGATGGGAGTGAAGTAATTTGGCAATGCCATCGCGCAGGGCGTTGACCACGCGCTCCTTGCGTTCTTGTACTTTGGCCATGTCGATGGTGAAGCCGCTGTGTACGACGCCAAACTCGGCACTGCGAGTGAGCGCGTGAATTACTTGGGCGTTCTGGTACAGGGCCTTGGTGGGGATACAGCCCCAGTTAAGGCATGTGCCGCCGAGGCGGTCTTTTTCAATAAGCGTGACTTGTGCTCCGAGCTGGGCGGCACGTATGGCCGCCACATAGCCGCCCGGACCACCGCCAATTATGACGATGTTACGCTGCAAACGGCATCCTCCTTGCGCTTTGCATTGCTTGCTGTCGAGTGTTAGTATCTGAGCTTAGGCTGCCGTACGGCTTTAACCTCGTCTAGGCGGCCGACCACAGTAGTCTGTGGCGCGCTCTTGACTAGTGACGGGTTCTGTTCAACTTCGTCGGCAATCTTTAGCATGGCCTCGATAAAGGAATCTAAAGTCTCTACCGCCTCTGATTCCACCGGCTCGATCATGATAGCCTCCTTAACGATTAAGGGGAAATACACGGTCGGGGGATGAAAACCATAGTCCAGCAAGCGTTTAGCGATGTCCAGGGTAGAGCAGCCCTGGGCTTTTTGCCTTTGCCCGGACAAGACAAACTCGTGCATGCAAATGCGGTCGTAGGCGACATCGTAGCGCTCTTTGAGCTTATTTAGCATGTAGTTGGCGTTTAACACCGCAGTCTCAGCGACCTGCCGTAGACCCTCGGGGCCCATGGAGAGAATGTAGGCGTAGGCCCTCACTAATACCAGGAAGTGGCCGTAAAAGTTCTTGATTCGCCCAATCGACAAGGGGCGGTCGTAATCAAGGTAGTATTTTATGCCGTCCCACTCTACCGTCGGACAAGGCAAGAAAGGCACGAGACGCTCTTTGACTCCGATTGGCCCGGCCCCAGGCCCGCCTCCGCCGTGCGGCGTGGAGAAGGTCTTGTGTAGGTTGAGGTGTACTACATCAAAGCCCATGTCGCCGGGGCGGGTAATTCCTGTAATGGCATTAGCGTTGGCCCCATCGTAGTAAAGTAGACCGCCGCCGGCATGTACAATTTTAGCAATCTCGACAATGTCTTTCTCGAACAAGCCAAGCGTGTTGGGATTAGTGAGCATTAGGCCGGCAACATCGTCACCCATAAGGCGCGTTAGCTCCGCTAAGTCTACTCCGCCTTCCTCGTTTGACTTAACCTCCACGGTCTCATAGCCAGCTGCGGCAGCAGTGGCGGGGTTAGTGCCGTGGGCGGAGTCCGAGACGAGAATTTTCGTGCGTTGGTCCTGGCCGTGGTGCCGATGGTAGGCCTTAATAGCCATAATGCCGGCTAGTTCCCCGTGTGCACCAGCCGCCGGAATGAGGGACATGCGCGCCATCCCTGTAATTTCTGAAAGCAACCCATCTAGGCGGTAGAGCAGTTCGAGACTGCCCTGGGAAAGCGACTGCGGTTGGTAGGGATGGGAGTTTGTAAAGCCCTTAAGCCGTGAGACGTCTTCGTTGATTTTTGGATTGTACTTCATGGTGCACGAGCCAAGCGGGTAGAAGCCGGCATCAACCCCGTAATTGCGCTGCGAGAGCTGTGTGAAGTGGCGGATGACGTCGACTTCGCTTAACTCCGGCAACTTGGGAGGCTCGGTACGCAGGGAGTCTTTGGGCAGAACCGCGGACAACTCAATTGCGGGGGTGTCCTGGGATGGCAGCTGGTACCCGCGCCTGCCGGGGACGCTTTTCTCAAAAATGAGTTTGGTTTCTTTGCGCATCTATTCCACCGCCTTTTTTACGAGGTTGTCGATTTCTTCTTTCGTGCGCTTCTCTGTGACGGCAACTAGCCAATGGTTCGCGAGTTCGGGGTAGTCCTGCCCGAGGTCGTATCCGCCGAGGATCCCGTGTGTAAGCAATGCGTCGTTAAGCTCGCCTACGGGGCGCTTAGACTTTACGACAAATTCGCGGAAGAAGGGCGCATCAAAGGCCTCCTCAAACTGACCGGACTTAAGTAGGGCTTCATAGGCGTAACGCGATTTGCTGACGCACTGCGACGCGACTTCGCGCAGGCCTTCCTTGCCCATGGCCCCCAGATAGATGGTCGTGGCGAGGGCGACGAGGGCATTGTTAGTGCAAATATTTGAGGTCGCCTTTTCGCGGCGGATGTGTTGCTCGCGCGTCTGCATGGTCAGCACATAGGCCCGCTGCCCGTCGCTGTCGTTCGTTATACCAACGATGCGCCCGGGCATATTGCGCAACAGCTTCTGTGTTGTAGCCATAAAGCCGACATAAGGGCCGCCAAAAGAAAGTGGTACGCCAAGGGGTTGCCCGTCGCCAACCGCGATGTCTACGCCCATTTCAGCAGGGGATTTAAGGAGCGCGAGCGAGATGGGGTCTACCGAAGCCACCATGAGTGCCCCCTCACCGTGGGCGATACTTGCCGCCCCGGCAAGGTCTTCGATGACACCAAAGAAGTTAGGACTCTGCAGGAGCACTGCCGCGGTCTGCGGGCTAGTAGCAGCCTTTAAGGCCTCCATGTCCGTAACGCCGTTTTTATGCGGCACTACGCGAATCTCCATGTCACGAGTCTGCCCGTAGGTTTGTAGTACCGCGCGGTGTTCAGGGTGAACGGTACCGGAGACAACTATTTCTGACCTGCGCGTGGCATTGCCGGCCATAATCGCAGCCTCAGCGAGAGCGGTGGCTCCGTCGTAGACGGAGGCATTGGCGACATCTAGGCCTGTCAGCTCGCAGATCATGGTCTGGAACTCAAAAATAGCCTGCAGAGTGCCTTGGCTTATTTCCGGTTGGTATGGTGTGTAGGCGGTGAAAAACTCTTGGCGCAAGAGCAGGTGATTGACGATGCTAGGCGTGTAGTGGTCGTATGCGCCGGCACCGAGAAAACAGGTGTAGTCAGTCGCGCCGAGGTTTTTTTGTGCTAGTGCGCTAAGGTGTGCTAGGAGCTCAAGTTCGGAGTGGCTAGGGGGTAGGTCGAGAGCGCGTCTTAAGCGAACTTGCTCGGGAATCTCGCGAAAGAGGTCCTCGGTGCTTTGCATGCCGAGCGTAGCCAACATGGCCTGTTGTTGTTCTGCTGTGTTTGGTATGTAGCGGTGCATCTTCTCTCCCCCTTAATCCAAAATTCTTTGGTAAGAGTTAGCATCAAGGAGTGCTGCCAGTTCTGACGCGTCGGAGAGTTTGACGGCAAGCATCCAGCTGCCATAGGGGTCACTGTTTAGCAACCCCGGGTTGTCAAACAGTGCCTCGTTAACTGCCGTGACGGTGCCGGAAACCGGGCTAAACAGGTCAGAGGCGGCCTTCACCGATTCTACGACGCCAAAAGTGCCGCCGGCGCGTAAGGCGTCACCCACATTAGGCAATTCTACGAAGACTATGTCGCCGAGGGCCTGTTGGGCATAGTCGGTAATGCCGATGTGGGCGGTATCGCCCTCGACTTTAACCCACTCGTGTTCCTTAGAGTAAAGCAGTGCTTGGGGAATGTTCATGGCTTAACTTCCTCCTCTACATTTGGGTTGGCCTTCTTATGCTTTTTTGCGTAAAACGGGAGCGGTATGCGCTGCGCCCGCAGTGGCTTACCCCGCACTACAACCGAAACCTCGTCCCCTAAGCCGACTGCGCCGCGAGTCACTAGGGCTAGGCCTAGGTTCTCTTTGCGGGTGGGGGAAAATGTGCCCGAGGTGATGTGCCCTATCGGGCTGTTTGCAACTGACACTTCGCAGCCGGCGCGGGGAATACCGCGCTCAACCATTGCCACACCGATAAGCTCGCGCGGGGGAATGGCCTTTTTTTGCGCCGCGAGGGCCCTTTTGCCGACAAAGTCCGCCTCTTTCTTGAGTTTGACGAACGGGGCAAGATTTGCTTCGAGTGGCGTAATGTCTTTCGCGATTTCATGCCCATAGAGGGGTAGGCAGGCTTCAAAGCGCAGAGTGTCTCTTGCCCCTAGTCCTACAGGTACAATGCCAAAAGGTGCTCCGGCTAAAAGCAGGGCGTCCCACACTGTGGGTGCATCTTCATTAGCGAGGTAGAGCTCAAATCCGTCTTCGCCGGTGTAACCCGTGCGGGAGACAAGCGCAGGCCTTCCGGCAACTACAAGGCGCGGTTCAAAATGAAAGTAGGCCAGGTCAGCAAGAGAAAAGTCGGTCAGCGACTGTAAGACCGTCTCTGCGTGTGGTCCCTGTAATGCCAGTTGGGCCGTAGTGGCGGACTCGTTCTTAACTTCGACCCCAGAGGGGGCCATGCTTGTTACCCAGGCAAAGTCTTTGTCGGTGTTAGCGGCGTTGACTACGAGCAAGAACTCCTCGACGTTTTGCTTGTAGACCAGGAGGTCGTCGACGACACCACCGTCTTCGTAGCACATCAGCGAGTAGAGAACCTGTCGGTCCTTCAGTTTGGCGACGTCTCCTGTCACTAATTTCTGCACGAAGTCTTCGGCGCTACCCCCCTTAATAGTTATTTCGCCCATATGGGAGACGTCAAAGAGGCCTAGGGCGCTTCTAACGGCTTCGTGCTCGCTAAGAATACCTGTGTACTGCACGGGCAGAGCCCAGCCGGCGAAGTCAACGATTTGACCTCCGAGCGCGACATGCTGGCGGTAGAGAGGTGTGTGCTGCATGGGATTCTCCTTTCGCTTGGTTAGGCCTCGCTTTGTAGCCATAGCGCTACATCAGAGATAAGGGGAGAATTGTACTGGCCAGACAAGGCTTCTAGTCGTGCCGCCAAGGCAGCACGCGAATAAATACAGCCTGCTAAGGACTCGGCCATGGGCTCAATCAACCAAGCTTCCATCGTGTCGGAGTAAACCTTAGCTTCCCCCACTACTCCGCCGCTTACTGTGAGACCGATTTCGATCCCGCCCCAGGGGAAACGGGTCTCGTAACTGATGTCAAACTGGGGGCTCTTGCCAAGCCTAAACTCCCAGCTGCTGTACTTTTCGTATAAGGCGTTGTACTCTGCTGTGCCCATAAACTCTTCTAGGCAGTGTTGCTCGATACTCACTCCGTATTCCTCTGTAAAGGCATGGCTTAAAGCGGCTTTCATCGTCTCGATAGTTAGGGTGGGGACGAGCTCACGCAAGTTGATGACGCGGGACTGTACGGAGGAGACGCCTTTCGTGGTCATCTTTGCGGCAGGCACACTAAGATATGTGCCCAGCTTCCCCATATCTACATCGACGAGGATGGTGCCATGATGATAGGATGCGTGCTTGCCGTGGTAAAAGGCGTTGCCCGAGAACTTGCGACCCGCGGCTAGGATGTCGTTGCGACCGCTAAACTCCGCCTGCACACCTACTGCGCGGGCGGCGTTTAAAATCACCTTTAACTGTCTCTGCAGGTCGTAATCTTCCCTCGGCAGTATAAAAGTGAAGTTGAGGTTCCCCAGGTCATGGTAGACCGCACCGCCGCCAGAAAGTCGCCGTGCTAGTTTGCCGCCCTCAGCCTGTAGCTTTTCTACCTGGCATTCGCGCCAGGCATTTTGGTGCCTCCCGACTACCACCGTGTGCTGATTCTGCCACAGGTAGAGCGTCGCTTCGCTAGCGCTAAGCCGGTGGAGTAAAAACTCTTCCGCCGCTAAGTTCGCCCAAGGGTCATACCCTGTAGCTAGGACGATGCGCGTGTTTGTTATGGGCATTAAGTGGCCTCCTTGCGCTTAGGTTCACAAATTGAACGGGGGTGGCAATAGGCATGCCACCCCCGTAGATAACACGCCTGCTCGTACGAGTCTCGCGGTATCTTTACCAAGTCAGATATTCAACTTGATTAAATTTATCATCTTTGAGGTTCAACTGCAAGCACTTGTGCAAAATTTCCGACTAAGCACTCTCCGCAAAAATAGCCTCAGCAGGGACTCCGAGCTCCTTAAGCAGCTTAGTGCTCGCATTCACCATGCCTTTAGGCCCGCACATGTAAACTTTAACCCCTTGTAGTTTAAGTCCGCGGAGCGCATCTGTGACGAGTCCGGTTTGCCCGGTAAAGCCTGCGCCTGGCTTGGCCGCAACTCTAATGTAGTTGATGCGAGGTGACTCGGACGCCAAGTTGCTTAACACTGCGTCATAGATAAAGTCATTCTCCGTGTTAGCCCCGTAAACTAGGGTTGTTTCTACGCCCTTAGCCGCTAGGTCTTGCAGGATGGGTACAAAAGGCGTTATGCCAATGCCGCCTGCGACTAACACCACTTTCTTAGCAGAGGGGTCAATGACGAGCTCGTGCCCCATCGGCCCTTCCAAGGTAACTTCGGTGCCGACAGCAAATGTATCAAAGATTATGCCCGTGCCGTAGCCGTCGCGGAGCCACTTTACCGTCATGCGCACTGACGTTTCCCCACCTAACCCCGAGATGGAGTAGGCTCTAAACGCCTCCGGGGTGTTTTGGATCTTCACGAGAAAGTACTGCCCGGGGTGATACGAAACCTTGGCTGGTTCAACAAATTTCATAGTAAACTCGCGTGTATCCGGGGCGAGGTCGGCCATTTCGGTGATTTTTGCCCTAATCTTGCGTCGGTCAGTATAACCGGCCAGGTCAACCTTTTTAGCTGCGGCTTTAGCCTCCGCATAAGTCTTCAGCGAAAGGATTTTAGCCGGGCAATGCTCGACACATGTTACGCACCTGATGCAAGCTTCGTGCGCGAATTGCGCTTGGTCCTTAAACTCAGTATAAGGGACAAGTTGCATCGGACATACGCGGGCGCACTTGCCGCACTTGTGGCACTTCTCAATGGCTTCAATTGTAATCAGGCGGTCGTGTTTCTTTGTCCATCCTAAGAGTTTGCCGAGTTTGTACATAAGCACCTGCATCGTCCCCATGGGACAGAACTGGCACCAGCTGCGCGGGGCAAAGATAAGGCCGAGGGTGCCGCCGGCGAGTGTAACCATTAAATAGCTCATCACAAAGACAAACCCGAGGCGGTCTAGGAATTGCAGCTCGCCCCAGAGTCCCGCGACGCGAATGAAGCGGCTAGTTAAGTTGTACATAAACCAAGTGAGGACCGCCACTTGGGTGAAGGTTGACTTAAGAAACTTAGGAATTTCGCGATTGCGGCTAAATGGCAGTAGAATCTGGTCGAACAGGCTGCCATGGGCGCAGTAATTGCCGCACCAGTACCGCCCTTTAAACAAGGAGATGGCAGTGAGAGAGAAGATTACACCAAAAACTAAGAGGCCAAGCCTAGGATACCAGAGACCGCCAAACGCTACTGTTAAGGTAAAGATCCAAGCGTACTTCCTGACCGAGGTGAAGGCGCGGTTAGCTTTAATGTAGAAATTTCTCATGACAGCCCTCCGTAATATAATTTGTCTACGTGGATGCTAAGACCTCGTCAAGCATGGTCCTGATGTTCTTCTCCGGCAATACTCCGGATACGCGCTTTACTTCTTTGCCGTCTTTAAACACGATCATTGTGGGGATGGCCATAATGCCGTATTGAGCGGAAATGGCCTGGTTTTCGTCTACGTTCATTTTGGCGACTTTAGCGCGATGTGCGTAGTCTTTGTCGATTTTGTCAAGTATGGGACCAAGAATGCGGCAGGGCATGCACCACGGCGCCCAAAAGTCTACGAGCGTGACGCCCTTGGCTGAGAGTACCTCTTGACCAAAATTTTGCGATGTGACAGTTAGCATTTTTCAAAACCTCTTTCACTAAATATACCCCCTAGGGTATATGATATGTATACTTTAAGTCATGTATGTTTCGATTGTCAATACCTGAGTAGTATAAAGTGTTGTGGGCACTGTGAATGTGACTTTGTCACACAGTCGCGTGGCCGTTTGCAGTTTTCGCAGGAAATCTACGCCACTCTAGAGAACTCTTTTACAAGGAGGGATGCAAATGCTTTACCAAGGCGAGACTAGGCGCGTGTCAAGGTTGCGTCCACGGCAAGTAAAACACAATCTGCCGCGTGTCGCGGTGCTTGGCGCCGGCCATGGAGGTCAAACCATGGCTGCGCACCTCGGGCTGATGGGGTGCGATGTATCTCTGTATAACCGCAGTGCCGACAGAATAGAACCCATAAGACTTACACAGAGCATCGAGCTGACCGGGCAGATAGAGGGCGTCGGAAAGCTTGCCCTAATTACGACCGATATCGAAGAAGCTATTCGCGATGTAGAGTTAATCATGGTAGTAGTGCCAGCGAATGGCCATGCGTACATGGCCGAAGTCGCAGCGCCGTATCTACGCGACGGTCAGATGGTAGTGCTTCACCCGGGGCGTACGGGCGGTGCGCTCGAGTTTTTCAACCTCATTCGCCAGCACGGATGCGCGGCGGACGTTGTAGTTTCCGAAGCCTCCACGCTCATTTATGCCTGTCGCATGCTTAACCCCGCCAAGGTGCACGTTTTCGGTGTCAAAAACGTTATACCGGTCGCCGCTATCCCTAGCTACAGAACGCCAGAGGTCATTAAGAAGCTAAACATCCTCTTCCCGCAGTTTGTGCCGGGCGACAATGTGCTAAAAACGAGCCTAGACAATATCGGAGCAATTTTTCACCCCGGGCTCACCCTGTTAAACGCCGGGCGCATTGAGTCCACGCACGGCGAGTTTGAGTTTTATGTCGATGGCGCAACCCCCTCGGTGACCCGCGTGTTAGAAGCGATGGACAACGAGAGAATTGCGGTCGCGGCGGCGCTAGGCATTCGCGCCATGAGCGCACGCGAGTGGCTTTACATCGCCTACAATGCTGCCGGCCGGACACTGTACGAGGCCATGCATGCTAACGTAGGCTACCAAGGGATTAAGGCCCCGCCAAACACTTACATGCGATACATTACAGAGGATGTACCGATGAGTCTTGTTCCCATTGCTTCGCTCGGACACCAGCTTGACGTGCCCACGCCCATGATCGACAACATGATTAACGTAGCTAGCGTCATTCACGACCAAGACTACTGGGCGGAAGGTAGGACAGTAGAAACAATGGGGTTGACGGGTCTATCTGTGAAGCAAATTCGTAAGCTCGTACTGGAGGGGAAGCCGGATGCCTAGACGCATCGTAGGCGCAGCTATCGGCAGTTGCGTGCATGTGGCGGGCGTTATCTCCTTTTTGCGTCTCGCCGAGGAGCTAGGGCATTATACCGAGTTCCTGGGTCCGGCGGTAACTATCGCCGACCTAGTTCAGTTAGCTGCAGATAAGAACGCCGACATGCTTGCGGTAAGCTATCGGCTTTCGCCGGAAACTGCGGGGGCGCTGTTTGCCCAACTGCAGGACGCTTTAGTGCGGAGTCCCCTGGCAAACCTCGAGCTGGTTTTCGGGGGAACGCCTGCCGTGGCCAAAGTGGCCAAGGAGGCAGGGCTATTCGCACACATTTTCAGCGGCGACGACGGCCCGGTGGAGGTGCTCGCCTTCCTGCGGGGAGAAAACGCAAAGGATAGCAGTGGCGACATCCCGCCGCAGACGCTTATCGGCCGAGTGCAAGCACTTGCCCCCTACCCGCTGCTGCGCCATCACTTTGGTCTGCCCAGCCTTCAAGATACAATTACAGGCGTAAGCGCTATCGCCGAGGCCAAAGTGCTCGACGTCATTTCGCTCGGGCCGGACCAAAACGCCCAAGTGTCTTTCTTCCGCCCACACGAAATGGACCCGCTGCAGCACGGTGCAGGAGGCGTGCCCGTTCGCTCGCCGGAGCACCTGCGGGAGCTCTATGCCGCGTCGCGCACAGGCAACTACCCGCTCATGCGGTGCTATTCAGGCACGCGGGACCTGTTAAAGTGGGCCGAGATGAGCAGGGATACGATTAATAACGCGTGGGCGGCAGTGCCGCTTTGTTGGTATAACGTACTTGACGGGCGCTCTAACCGCACCCCGGCAGAGTCTATCCCCGAGAACCTCGCCGTCATGGCTTGGCATGCGGAGCGAGGCATTCCGGTTGAGGTTAACGAGGCACACCACTGGAGTTTGCGCGAGGCACCCGATGTAGTGGCCGTAGTAGCTGCTTACTTAGCCGCCTTAAACGCCAAGCAGCAAGGTGTAAAGACTTATGTCGCGCAATACATGTTCAATACGCCGCTTGGCACGTCGTACATTAACGACATTGCCAAAATGCTGGCTAAGCGCGACCTCATTGAGTCGCTGCACGACAACAACTTCACTTCGCTGCGCCAAGTGCGCACGGGCCTCATGAGCCTTAGCACAAACATGAATCTCGCCAAAGGGCAGCTCGCTTCGTCAATTGCCCTCGCCCTTAATTTGCAGCCGCATATCGTGCATGTCGTCGGGTACTCAGAAGCGCAGTTTGCGGCATCCCCGCAAGTTGTGATTGAGAGTTGCCAAATCGCCCATGGCGTGATACGCAGCCGGCTGCAGCTTTCACCGGATGCCGCGCTTGACCCGCGCGTAGGCCTGCGCCGCAAAGAACTACTAGAACAAGCCGCAAGGCTTCTCCAAGCGATAGCCGCCCTTGGGGACGGAGACCATGCTTTGACCGACCCTGCGGTTATTGCCCGGGCAATTGCGGTCGGGTTACTGGATGCGCCGCACCTTAAAGGCAACCGCTACGCAAAGGGCGCAGTTAAGACAAAGCTAGTGAACGGAGCGTGTGTGGCAGAGGAGGTGCCCGTGTGAGGCTTCGCGTCGCGGTAGTCTATACGGTAGAAGAAGTGGGCGCCCGCACCGACAACCACCACGGAGCCGAGCAGCTCAGTAAGACCAACGCGGCCCTAATAGACGCCATCTCACAACTTGGCCACGAAGCTCACCTAGTGCCAGGCGACACAGAGCTACTAAGTAGGCTAAAGCGCCTCGCGCCGGACGTGGTATTTAACAATTGTACCGGCATCCACGACAAGTCTAGCCAGCCGCAAGTGGCAGGGATGTTAGAGCTATCTAAAATTCCGTTCACCGGGAGCGGGCAAGCCGCACATGTGCTGGCCCTGTATAAGCCACTTACGAAAATCGTGCTCCTACACGCAGGTACGCCTACGCCAGGTTTCGCAGTCGCGGCAAATGCTGATGTTGCGTTACCGGCCTCGCTTTGCTACCCGGTAATCGTCAAGCCGGAGCACGAGGGCTCAAGCATTGGGATATCTCAGAAGAGCGTAGTAAACTCGGAGCGCGAGGTGCGCGAAGTTATACGCTGGGTAATTAGCACTTTTAAGCAGCCTGCACTAGTTGAGGAGTTTGTCGTGGGTAGCGAGTTTACGGTTGGCGTGCTGGGGCGCGAAGAACCGCGGATTCTGCCGCCGATAGAAATTCTGTTTGAGCACAAACAAGGCTTCTATAGTCACGGTGTAAAGTCTGCCGACGCCGTTACCACTAAGTGTCCTGCAGACATTGACGCGGCACTGCTTCTTCGCATAGAACAGGTCGTGCTCGGAGCGTTTCGCGCTTTGGGTTGCCGTGATTACGCCCGCATTGATGTTCGCGTCAGCAGCGACGGCACGCCGTACGTCATCGACGTAAACACCCTGCCCGGGCTTGAACCTGGGTATAGCGACTTTCCCAAGGCTGCCTTGGCCGCCGGCATTAGCTATGTAGATTTGGTGGGGAGATTGCTGGGGTACGCGGGCGAGGGACGGAGGAGCGCGACATCTGTTTCCCCGGGAACACTTGCATAAAACTGGCGTCTAAATAGGGATTGCTGATTAAGTCCAAAGTGCTGCAAGAAGCCCTTTTTGGCGGGAAACCAGCAATCGCAAAAAATGGACAAAGAGAACCCGGAGCCTACGCTCCAAGTTCATTACCATTAATTGTATGGCAATGACTGTCTCGCTGGTCTCTTTCAGTCGAGTCATTACGTGCCCCAACCCATAGAAACGCTTCCCTTCACCGAAGACGGCTTCTATGCGGTTTCGAGTTCGGGCATCTTCGCGTTCATCACGTTTCTGCTGTTTCAACAGGGCTTCGTCTTTGGTGGGCCGGCCGAGGGGTGGTCCTGACAGCCGAATACCACGTTGCTTACAGAAGGCTAGGTTCTCGCGATTGCGATAGATCTTGTCCGCAATTACGGCTTGTGGATAAGTCCCAAAGCGGCGCCTGTAGTTCTCTACTGATTCCATCAGGGTGTTAGCTTCGTTAAACGGGTCAAAGCTGACGCGTTCCATGAAGGAGTACCCGTTTACATTGCTGATGGCGAGCTTGGCCCCAAATTCAACTGGTGTCCCTGCCTTCCCTCGCACTATGGGGCGCACAAATGGCATGTGTAGGCTTACGATGCGCTCTGGCGTTGTGTGGGTACGGCTCTTGTACATCTCAAGCTGTTGGCGATAAATCTCTTGGCACACTAGGAGGTTCTTGTACTGCCGAGAACTAAGCAGGCTGAGAGAGCTTCTCTGGATCAAGGCATGGGTAGATTTGATGTTTCGCTTGATGTATCGCAGCTGTTTGCCGACGGACTTACGAATGAGGAGATGAGACTTGATTCTCTTCTTATCAAAGCTAATATGGCTGCGACGAGCAAGTTGTCGATATGTTCTGGGCTTCTTCTCGGTGCCCGCATGCGGCTCCCAGAGAACATCGACAATCTCCTCTAGGGCCTCGCGAGTCTTGTTCAATAGTCCTGGGTCTGTCGGGTAGTGTATGTCCGCCGGCACACAAGTGGCATCTAGCAGGAGTGTTCCCGCATTGTCTGGCGGTTCTGCCGTTGGCTTCTCTCCGTCTGAGTCTGTACTCGCGGGCGGATGACCATCAGAGTCCTTGGACTTCACAGCAGCTTTTACAATCAGTTCGTTGATCTCATTGATGATGTCTGCGCCGAAGCGTTCACGGAAGTAGTGCACGGTTGAATGGTCAAAGGGCCTCTCCTTTGCGAAAGAATGTAGCCCAACGAAATACTGCAAGTAGGGGTTTTCCATCACTTCCTCGACGAGATCGCGGTCAGATAGCTGCCGTCGATTCTGGATGATTAAAGCACCGAGTGCCATCCGTACGGAATAGGCAGGCCTTCCTCTATTGGCGGTAAAGTGCACAGCATATTTGTCTTCAACAACGTCCCACGCCACCATGGACGCTAGCTGACACCAGCGATTGCTAGGGTTGAGCTTCCCCCCGAAGGGAAGGAAAAATTCATCGGGGAGAATCGTTTGACGCTCATTATGTCGATACATGATAGCCCTCCAAATGGAATTTCAAAGACCACTGAAATTCCTCAAGTGCACAGATTCTGCAGGCAAACAAGCAGTTTCCATGCACTCATTATACCACAAACAAGGGGAAGACGCAGTAGTGTCAAGGGTCTTGGGGTTATTCAGCAAGCCCTAAATAGCTGTAGCAAAGCAGTGGGGGGAATCGTATGCGATACAAGTCAATGGTTGCGGTTCTTATGGTTGGTCTCGTGTTCCTTGGTGCCGTGGGTTTGTTTGTGCTGCAAAGCGGCCAGCGGCAGGGTGAGCAGCTAGCGGGCCGTAGCGAAGAGGCCTTGACGACGCAAAAGGGCGGCGTGCAGACCATTACGGATGCCGCGTTTAGTTCGCGCACGGTTGCGCCTGTCGACCGCCAAGTAATCGAGCACATGCAAATGGCGGTGGAAGTACCGCACCTTGACGAAGCCCAAGCCGAGGTGTTGCGCATTACCACGGCTCATGGCGGCTATGTGCAGAGCTCAAGCTTTATTAATCTCACGGAAATGCAGGCTTGGGATTTCACGTTGCGCATCCCAAGCGCTAAATCGGCTGAGGTCGTGCGTCTACTCCAGGCGCTTGGTACCGTGCAGAGCTCGAGTTCGAATCGCCAAGACGTCACAGAAGAATACACCGACCTTGAGGCGCGCCTCGCTGTTATGCGGCAAGAGGAGGCCCGCCTGCTAGAGCTCCTGCGTCGCGCTAATACCATTGACGACTACCTTAAGGTAGAAAGCCACCTCACCCGCGTGCGCATTGAAATCGAGCAGGCGACCGGTCGCCTTAAGCTCCTGACGCACAACGTGGCGATGGCGACTGTAAACCTCCGCCTTACCCCAGTCAAAGGTGCGGTTACGCCGCGGCCGGTAGGGTTTGCGGGTCTTGGCAAGCGCCTAAGCGCAGCATTCAGACAGGGCCTAAACACTGTAGTGGAGTTTGTCTCAGGAACCCTCGTGCTCCTTGCCGCCGGTCTGCCGCTCCTCATAATATTGCTACCCGCGCTTGTGATTGTGTTGCTTGTGTATCGGCGGCTAAACTCTAGTAAAAAGCCACCGGCTGTTTCCTAGGTAGGCAGTTCAAATTCCGCCTAAAGAGTAGCAGGATTCTGTCTATGCGTGTCGAAATATGGCAGAGACTAGCAATCTGTATAGACGCCGTCTCGCCATAGCAAACAAAATGGATGGCGCTAAGCCTTGCCGGAGCATCACGGCTAAGGCTTAGTTTTGCCACTTTCCATGCTTGGAGGAGTTCATTTGGATGTGTATGTCGGCCGACAGCCTATCTTTGACCGACGCATGAAGACATACGGCTACGAGCTTCTCTACCGCCGTAGCCAGAACAATTTCTTTGAAGGGCTGAGCGACAATCAGGCCACGGCTGAGTTAATCAACAACGTGCTATGCACTTTGGCGACCTCACGAGCGGCACACGCGCTTTTATCAATTTCTCCGGCGACCTGCTAGAACGCGAGGTGCCCCTGCTCTTACCCAAAGAGCACCTGGTCGTGGAAGTGCTAGAGCGAGTTTTGCCCACGGACTCCGTTGTCTCGGCCTGCCGCAAGCTAGTAAAGCAGGGCTATGTGCTCGCGCTTGACGACTATGTGCACCGGGAAGAGATGCAGCCGCTGCTCGAACTCGCCTCAATCGTCAAACTGGAACTAGGCTCACTGCGCGACGACTCACAGAAGCAGTTCTTTTTCCATTATCGTGGAGAGAAATGCTTTGTCGCCGAGAAACTCGACACGCAGGCTGATTTTGACTCAGCGCATAGGCTCGGGTTTCACCTCTTCCAGGGCTACTTTTTTAGCAAGCCTGCGATTATCTCGGGTCGCGAAATTCAGCCCTTTAACGCAAGACTAGTCAAGATAGTTACCGAGCTATCCAGAGAAGAGCCGGATTACCAGGCAATAAAGGCGATTATCGAGCGCGATGTTGGCTTAATGTACAAGCTGTTAAGGCTAGCTAACTCGGCGGCCTATGGCTCGGTACAGCGAATTGAATCAATTGAGCAAGCACTGCTGCGCATTGGACTCAATGAGTTTCGCAAGTGGGTTTACCTGATGATTCTGATGGACATACAAGCCCCAGGCAAGAATCTAGAGCTAGTCAAGAGCTGCTTAGTGCGTGGGAAGCTTATGGAAGAGATTGCGCGCTACCCTAGCGAGTCGCAGGGGGAGTTTGCCCACTTTCTTACCGGTCTCTTCTCTTCGATAGACACACTTCTCAGTCGCCCAATGGCGGATCTTGTTAAGGATCTACCTCTACCAACCGGGGTGCGCAGCGCACTACTGGGGGAACGCAACGACTTACGCACGGCGTTAGAGAGCGTAATTGCCTACGAACGCGCCGAGTGGCACACGGTAGAATTAAGCGACCTTTTCTGCCGAGTACCAGTGGGGGAGTTTATGTCGGCATATTTTGATGCTCTGCATTGGGTGAACCAGATAGGCTAACAGCTGCTCATTTTTGTTGACAGCACCTCTTCGTCTCTGTATATTAGTGTTGAGGTGGGTTGTCAATGGTTGATAACAGCTTGATCACGGCGCAGATGTTGGCGAAGGAACTTAACCTGTCGGTAGAGACTATTTGGCGCTATACGCGGGAACAGCGCATACCGTTTATCGAGCTTAGCGGCAGGCAGTACCGCTACCAGCTGTCCGATGTTCTAAAGGCATTAAGCGGCGAGGTTAAGGAGCGAGCGGGGGAGTACTCTGCGGATGGATCCAAGAAGATAACCTACGAGGATTACTGCGCTATGCCCGAGGAACCGGGATTTCGCCTAGAAGTGCTAGACGGCCTGCTTGTGAAGGAGCCGTCTGCAACTGTGCCACATCAGCGCGTGTCGCGTCGCCTTCAGCGCATACTAGAAGATTATTTTCTGGCCATAGACCCTGCGGGCGAGGTGTTTGATGCACCTTTGGACCTTACCCTAGGCAAGCACACAGTCGTACAGCCCGACCTTTTCTACGTTTCGTCACAACAGAAAGAGCTTGTGTTGCACGCGCGGGTCGACGGTGCACCGACGCTTGTTGTTGAAATTTTGTCGCCGTCTAGCCTGCGCAAGGACAGGCTGCAAAAGATGCGTATTTACCAAAATGCAGGGGTGGCCCACTATTGGATAGTCGACCCGGAAGAAAAGACCATGGAGTGTTACTGCCTCAGTGGGGGGCTCTACGCACTTGTAGCCAGCGGTATGGATAGCGAAGTGGTATCTCACCCAAGACTGCCCGGACTGCAGGTATCACTTTCGGCTCTGTGGTAGTTAATGTGCCTAAGGCGGGTGCTATAAAGAGCAAGGTTCTGGCCAGGAGGATGTTGTATGAACAAAGAAAAACTAGCAGTAGAGCTTAAGAACCGCCTGAGTCGCATTGAAGGCCAGGCGAGGGGAGTGCAGCGCCTGATTGACGAACAGGCAGACTGCGAAAAAGTTCTCATTCAGTTGGCCGCTATGAAGGCCGCGGTTGACCAGGTTGGCATGAAGGTGCTTGGCTGTTTTATGGCCGATGCCGTCAAATCTCAAATGCAGACCGGTCAGGACCCAGATGAGGCCATTGAAGCGGCGATTAAGCTCCTAGGGAAGTTGTAGCTCGATAGGCTTGACAAATACGTACTCCTAGGTAATAATTATTACGATTAAACCTAAGGAGGCGTGTTCAATGTCACTAATCGGAACCAAGGTGCTGCCCTTTAAAGCCAATGCCTTTAAGGAGGGCAAGTTTGTTGCCGTCACCGACCAAGACCTGCTGGGGAAGTGGAGCATAATTGCCTTTTATCCCGCCGACTTTACCTTTGTCTGCCCAACCGAACTTGAGGACCTGCAGAACGAATACGAGAAGCTAAAGGCGCTTGGTGCCGAAGTGTACTCGGTTTCAACGGACACACACTTCGCGCACAAAGCCTGGCACGATAGCTCACCCGCCATTAAGAAGATTAAGTACACCATGATTGGCGACCCGTCGCATGTCATTTCGCGCAACTTCGGCGTCCTCATTGAGGAAGCAGGTTTGGCCGACCGCGGCACGTTTATAGTCGACCCCGATGGCGTTATTCAAGCTGTAGAGATTAACGCTGGCGGCATCGGGCGCGACGCCAGCACTTTGATTAACAAAATTAAGGCCGCCCAGTACGTACGCAAGAATCCCAACGAGGTTTGCCCCGCCAAGTGGCAGGAAGACTCCAAAACGCTCACTCCCGGCATTGACCTGGTCGGGAAAATATAGGTAGCACGTTTATGCTTCTTGACGATAATTTACGAACGCAACTTAAAGACTACCTCGCTCTCATGGAGGGCGAGGTAGTCCTCAAAGTAAGCCTAGGCGACGACCGCGACTCGCGCCACGTGGAAGAACTAGTCCAAGAACTGCTCCGCGCTTCGCCGCGTATTAAGGCCGAGTATGTCACGTTACCCCGCACGCCTAGTTTTCAGGTAGACCGCCCGCTAGAGTGCACAGGTGTCACCTTTGCTGGCGTGCCCATGGGGCATGAGTTCGCTTCTCTCGTATTAGCCATCCTGCAGGTAAGCGGACGCGCGCCGAAAGCTTCAGCCAAAACGGTGCAGGAGATATGCAAGCTGCGCGGCGTCTATAACTTCGAAGTATTTGTAAGCCTTAGCTGCCACAATTGCCCAGAGGTTGTGCAAGCGCTCAACCTGATGAGCGTCCTAAATGAAGGGATATCCACTGTAACAATTAACGGTGCCGTCTTTGCCGCCGAGGCCGAGCAGCGTCAGGTTATGGCTGTGCCGACGGTGTTTGTTAACGGCGAGCACCTCGCGAGCGGACGCATGGAGCTAGAGGAAATTCTAGCTAAGCTAGGTGCCAAACAAGCCCTCCCGAAAGAGCTTGCTGATACACCGTACGACGTCTTAGTAGTAGGCGGCGGCCCGGCAGGTGTTGCGGCGGCCATATACGCCGCCCGCAAGAATCTGCGCACCGCCATGGTGGCGGACCGACTTGGCGGCCAAGTGAAAGACACTTTAGGCATCGAGAACTTCATAGGCATGCCCTACACCGAGGGGCCGAAGCTTGCCCTTGGCCTCGAAGAGCATATCAAGGCCTACAACATCGACGTCCTTGCCGGGCTTTCGGCGCGCAAGCTTTCGCGGGAAACTTTGCTTGAACTCGAGCTCGCGGACGGTGCAAGGCTTAAGAGTAAGACAGTCGTCCTAGCCACCGGCGCGCAGTGGCGAAGCCTTAACATCCCCGGCGAAAAGGAGTTTAAGAACAAAGGTATCGCCTATTGCCCGCATTGCGACGGCCCACTGTTTAAGGGCAAGAATGTGGCCGTAATAGGCGGCGGCAACTCCGGTGTCGAGGCCGCGATTGACTTAGCCTGTGTGGCCAAGCACGTAACGGTGCTAGAGTTTATGCCGGAGCTTAAGGCCGATGCCGTGCTCCAGAAGCGCCTCTACAGCCTTGCGAACGTGACTGTGCTTAAGAACGTGAAGACCACTGAGATTACCGGAGCAGACAAAGTGAACGGCCTAACCTATATGGAGCGCGACACCAACAGGACCAAACAGCTTGCCGTCGACGGCGTCTTTATCCTAATCGGCCTTGTGCCTAACACCGCGTGGCTAAAAGACACCCTGGAAAGAAACTGGATGGGCGAAATAGTCGTAGACAAACACGGTGCCACGAGTCTACCCGGCGTGTTTGCCGCCGGCGACTGCACCGACACCGCCTACAAGCAAATTGTCATCGCCATGGGTTCCGGCGCAACCGCAGCCCTAGGCGCGTTCGACTATCTGATGAAACTAGAAGCCTAACGGGCGTCTAGTAGGCATCCGCCTGCTCGGGAGCGCCTGCCGCTGCAAACCCCGCCGCAAAGGCCTCTAGGTTTAGCGCAAGCGTCTTGGCGGGGACAGTGCGGCGAATGGCTTCTAGCCACCGGTCTTTCTCTATCTGCATCCGCTCGGCGAGAGCGCCAAGCAGCACGACGTTTACAGCCTTAATGCTACCCACTTCGCGCGCGAGCTGCAAGGCGTCTAACACCACTACATCGCCTGCGCCCGCCTGCAGCGTCGCCAGGATTTCCGGCGGATAGCGGAACTGCCCGGTAATAACGGTCATGGGGTCGATTCTTTGGTCGTTAACCACAATACAGCCGCCCTCGCGCAGAAAGTGCGCCCAACGCAGCGCTTCCAGTCTTTCAAAGGCCACAATGTAGTCGGCCTCGCCCTGTTCTACAAGGGGGCTATGCACTTGCTCGCCTAAGCGCACGTGTGTAACTACACTGCCGCCGCGCTGCGCCATGCCGTGTACTTCAGACATCTTGACGTCAAACCCTTGCAGCACGGCAACTTCGGCGAGAATCTTGGCGGCGAGGATAGTGCCTTGGCCGCCCACGCCGACCAGCAGGATGTTCTGAGTACGCATTAATCGGCCTCCCTTACAAAAGCGTCAAACTTACAGACCTGCGCGCAGACTGCGCAACCTACACAAAGCGCCGCATTGACGGTGCTCTTTTTGTTGTCGTGGCTGATAGCCGGGCAGCCAAGGCGCATGCATATTTTGCAGCCTACGCACTTCGCGTGGTCGATGGTAAGCAACGGGTCTTCCTGCTTAACGATTAACACGCATGGCCGCTTGGCGATAATTACGCTAGGTTCGCGCGTAGCGACCTCGCGCTGCAAAGCTTCCTTAAGTCCCGCCATATCAAACGGGTCGACGACAAAAGTGCGTTTTACGCCTACAGCCTTGCACAGCGCCTCAATATCTAGGGCTGCCGTAGGCTGCCGGTCGAGCGTCTTGCCGGTGCCGGGATGCTCTTGGTGGCCGGTCATGGCGGTGGTGCTGTTGTCTAGAATCAGCACGGTAGAAGTGCCGCGGTTGTAGACGATGTCGATTAAGCCGGTAATACCGCTATGCACAAAAGTCGAATCCCCGATAACCGCGACGGTCTTCTCTGCGAGCTCCGGGTGGGCCTTCTCGAAGCCTAGCGCCATCGGCACCGATGCGCCCATGCAGATGCACGTGTCCATAGAGTCAAGCGGCGGCAGTGCCCCCAGCGTATAGCAGCCAATATCCCCAGTAACAAACAGCTTCAACTGCTTAAGCAGATAAAACACCGGGCGGTGCGGACACCCGGGGCAGAGCACAGGCGGGCGCACAGGGACTTGTGCCGCAGGCTTTCCAGTCGCCACGCCCGAGCCACCGAAGGCCTGCAAAACTGTCCGTACAGATAGTTCGCCCACGCTTGGGAAGATACCCTTGCCAACTACCGGTATTCCGAGAGCCTTTACGTGTTCTTCCAGATAGGGCTCACCTTCCTCGATAACGTAAAGCGTTTCGACTGCGGCGGCAAAGGCTTTAATTAACTTCTCGGGCAGCGGCCAGGTTAACCCGAGCTTAAGAATAGAGACGTGCGGGAGCGCCTCCCGCGCGTATTGAAATGCAATGCCCGACGTAATAACGCCAATCCGCTTGTCGCCCCATGCAACGCGGTTTACAGGCGTCGTTTCGCTGTACTCCTTAAGGCGGGCGTATCTCTGCTCGAGCTCTAGTCGCTTCGCGCGCGCAAAGGCCGGCATCATAACGTACTTTTTAATGTCCTTCACGTAAGGCTTTACTGTCCGAAGTATAGGGTCTCTTAGTTCCACGAGCGTCTTAGAATGGGAAATGCGCGTAGTAACCCTAAGCAGCACGGGCACATCAAACCGCTCGCTAATCTCTAGCCCGAGTCCCACATAATCCTTAGCTTCTTGGCTGTCGCTTGGTTCAAGCATGGGAACTTTAGCGAACTTCGCGTAGTACCTGTTGTCCTGCTCGTTCTGTGAGCTGTGCATACCAGGGTCGTCCGCCGAGACTAGCACCAAGCCTCCGTTTACTCCTGCGTAGGACATAGTAAACAAAGGGTCAGCCGCGACGTTTACGCCTACGTGCTTCATCGCCGCTAACGTGCGCGCGCCGGCAATCGAGGAGCCCACCGCCACTTCCATCGCGACTTTCTCGTTAGGCGACCACTGCGCCTTAATCTCCTTGTACTGGCCCACATTCTCCAGTATCTCGGTGCTCGGCGTCCCCGGGTAGGCCGCCGCTACCGTGACGCCGAACTCATACGCGCCACGGGCAATGGCCTCGTTACCTGTAAGCAGTGCTTTCATCGTAACCCTCCTACGATTTTTCCACCCTATATTTTATCACACACCTTCGCTTTCTGCTTTAGCGCCGGGAGTGGTATACTGTGTGCAGGAATTTCTGTTTGATGCAAGGAGTTGTATGCATGTCGGTACTGACGCCGGTAGAAGTAACAGACCTACGGCCAATAAGAGACATTGTGCATGAGAAATTGCGCACGGCCATTTTGCGCGGGCACTTGGCCTCAGGCGAGCGCCTCTTCGACACGCAGTTAGCTAAACAGCTCGGCGTGAGTCGCACGCCGGTGCGTGAGGCTTTGCGCATGCTAGAGCAAGAAGCGCTAATCGTCGTCACACCCCGCCGTGGGACGATTGTGTGCAGCCTTAAGCAAGAAGATGCCATAGAAATCTATAATATTCGTTCAGTCTTAGAGGGATTAGCAGTTAGACTAGCGGCCCATCTCATCACGCGCAACGAGGTGTGGGAGCTGCGCACAAGGCTTGAAAAAATGCGGCCGCTGCCGGAGAACCTGGGGGGTTACATGGCGGTACATGCTGAGTTTAACTCCATCCTAATTAGGGCGAGCCGGAGCCCCCGCATTGAACAGCTAGTAGGCTCCTTTACCGGGCAGCTGCGCAGCTTGCGCGGCATCAGCCTGACGACCCCCGAGCGACAGCTCTTAGCATGGAAGGAACACTGCGCCATAGTTGATGCTGTAGAGGCGCGGGATGCCGAACTAGCCGAGCTTTTAGCTCGCAGGCATGTAGAGAACGCCAAGGCGGCTTATCTAGAGGAGTGGGCATAAAGTCATGCTCGAACTCACAAAAAAGTCTTGCAAGCGCAAATAGTGCTTGCAGGCGCGGATGAAATCGTTTAGAATGTATACATGAATCCATCAGAGCTCAATAACTAGCGGGGACTGGGCGAAAAGGGCGGTATTCTGCTATCCATGCGCTCATATCGGCGTGCTGTGTATCCATGAATACATAGCAGAGCCATGTGTCCTTGCGGTCAAGGTAAAGACATACAGAGTGGAGCGATGCTGCATTGATTAAACGCTACGCACAGGCCGGGAGTCTCGAATCCGGCGATGTCTTGGTGCAGGTAGCACCGGCTGTCGCCGATAATCTCGCGGTGAACATTAAGAGCAAAGTCGGCCCTAGGTTCGCTTCATCTATGCAGGCAAGCGTGCGCGCAGTGGCCGCTCTATTGGGTGTTACCGCTGCTTCTATAGAAATTGTGGACAGTGGTGCTCTAGATTTCGTGCTGCGGGCCCGGGTAACGACGGCCCTAAAAAGAGCGATGGAGGTCGCCGCCGATGCCTAAACGTCTTCGTCGCAGTATGTTGTTTGTGCCCGGCAATAACCCGGCACTCATCATTGATGCTCCGGTCTTTGCGCCCGACAGCATTATTCTAGATTTGGAGGACGCGGTGGCAGTTGACCAAAAGGACGCCGCACGCGAACTCGTAGTCAGTGCGCTTAAGACCCTGGATTTTGGCCCCTCGGAGATATGCGTGCGCATTAACGCCCGCCACACCCCCTTCTTCGCGGAGGACGTACGCGCGCTTACCCCGGCGCGGCCGCACGCGCTGCGCTTGGCCATGGTCGAGTCGGCGGAAGATATCGCCTGTTTGGATGAACTCCTAACTAAGTGCGAAGCGGAAGCTGCCTTAACGCCTGGCACAATAAAGATTATGGCTGCCATTGAGACTGCCCAAGGCGTCCTAAACGCGCGCGAAATTGCTTTAGCCTCTCCACGCTTAGTGGCGATGTCATTTGGCGCCGAGGATTTTACAAACAGCATTCAGTCGGAGCGCACATCTCACGGGCACGAACTGCTCTTAGCGCGTGCAGCCGTAGTCCTAGCGGCACGCGCGGCAGGTATAGACCCTATCGACACCGTGTATTCGCAGGTCGACGACGATGCGGGCTTTAGAGCCGATGTGCATGCCGCCAAGCAGATGGGCTTTGCGGGGAAAAGTTGCGTGCACCCTCGCCAAATAGCGGTTGTACACGACGTGTTTTCACCCACGGCCGAGGAAGTTATGAAAGCGGAGCGCGTACTCGCCGCCTTTGCCGATGCGCTGCAGCAAGGAAGCGGCGTGATTGCGGTCGACGGCAAAATGGTAGACGGCCCGATTGTCGCTAAAGCGCAACGAATCGTAAGTCTAGCCAAGGCAAGCGAGAGCTCGCTAGAGGGGAGAGTGCGGTGATGATAGCTAATAAAGTAGGCCGCTTAGTGCCCTCATTTGTCGAGAACCTAGGGGAGTTCGAGCCCTTCGCCGGCGTTTTTGCCACCCCGCCTACAGGCCGCCGCTATGCTCCGCCTCTCTGCAAGCCTGCGGCAGGGGGCAAAAAGTTGTTGTCGTCCCTGCGCCAAGCCATCCTAGCGAGTGGGCTTCAAAGCGGCATGACCATCTCCTTTCATCACCACTTCAGGAACGGCGACCTGCTCGTCAACATGGTCGTAGACGAAATCGCCGCACTCGGCCTTAGGGACATTACACTTGCGCCAAGCTCCCTGCAGAGCATTCACCAGGCACTCATCCCCCACATTAGGAGTGGCGTCATCACTGCCATCACTACCAGCGGCCTGCGCGGCGAGCTAGCCGAAGTCCTAACGCGCGAGTCCTTGCTTAAGTCCCCGGTTCTCATTCGCTCACATGGGGGCCGTGCGCGCGCGATCGAATCTGGGGAACTCAAGATAGACGTAGCCTTCCTAGGCGCGTCGGCGGCAGACATATACGGCAACATGAACGGCATCCACGGGCCCGCGGCATGCGGCTCTCTAGGCTACGCCATGGTAGACGCGCAGTACGCAGATTGCGTAGTCGGTGTGACGGATAACATCGTCCCTTATCCCGCGCTTCCCATCAGCATTCCGCAAACGCAAGTAGACTTCGTAGTGCAGGTAGACAAAGTTGGCGACCCCAAGGGGATTATGACGGGCGCAACGCGCCTCACGCGCGACCCGCTTGAGCTCTACATCGCGGCGCAAGCTACGCGCGTCATCGAGGCGTCGGGCTATTTCTGTGAGGGGTTCTCGTTTCAGGCTGGCACAGGCGGAGCGTCCCTCGCGGTCGCCAAATTTCTCAAGGAAAAAATGGCTGCAACGGGTCTCCGCGGCGGCTTCTCTACCGGGGGTAGCACCGGCTACATCTGCGAGATGCTCAAGGAGGGGTACTTCTCGGCCATTTTGGACACACAGTGTTTTGACCTGGCCGCGGTGGAGAGTCTGCGCACCAATCCGCGCCACGTCGAAATGTCTGCCTCCTATTATGCTAACCCGCACGCTAAGGCCTGTACCGCTCACATTACCGACATTATGATGCTGGCAGCCACCGAAATAGACACAGCGTTTAACGTTAACGTGCTTACGGGTTCGGACGGCATTATGATGGGGGCCTCGGGAGGCCATTCCGATACCGCAGCCGGGACAAAACTGCGGTTAGTTACCGCGCCGCTCATTCGCGGGCGATTCCCCATTGTGGTGGACAGCGTGCATACCGTCATTACACCGGGAGAGTGCATCGACGTGTTGGTCACAGAGCGCGGCATCGCCGTTAACCCCACACAGCCGACACTGCGGGAGAGGCTACACGAAGCGGGCATTGCGACCGTTTCCATTGAAGAGTTGCAGTGGCGCGCAGAAAAACTGACCGGCAAGCCCGAGCCCTTAGCACAAGGCGATGAACTGGTGGCACTAGTCGAGTACCGCGACGGCACGCTAATTGACGTTGTGCGGCGTGTGCTGTGACACAGGCGCGAGGAGGGTAGGTCATGGTTAAGCTGTCGCCCGCAGGTGTCTACCTCGTGGATGGGCGCGAAATCATCCACGCCGACCAACACGCCGAGAACGCTATAGCGCTGCGCCAAGGCCGAGTCGTCACGCGCGAACAAGCCAGGCAGGGCACCATTGCGCACTCCATTCTAGCTAAGCACAACACTTCGCCAGACCCGGCTTGGCTAGAGCTACGCTTTGACGCTTTGGCCTCACACGATATTACCCACGTCAGCATTATCCAGACGGCACGGGCGAGCGGCTTAGACAAGTTCCCCTTGCCTTACGTATTGACTAACTGCCATAACAGCCTCTGTGCGGTAGGCGGCACCATTAACGCCGACGACCACGCCTTCGCGCTTTCGGCCGCCAAAAAGTACGGTGGCATCTACGTTCCGCCGCACTTAGCGGTCATCCACCAGTACATGCGCGAAATGATGGCGGGCGGGGGTATGATGATTCTCGGGTCTGATAGCCATACGCGCTATGGCGCCTTGGGGACCCTAGGTATCGGCGAAGGCGGCGGCGAGCTGGTCAAACAGCTCCTTGGCAAGACTTACACTTTGACGCCGCCTGACGTGGTGGCAGTATACTTAGACGGGAGCGTGCAGCCCGGTGTGGGGCCGCAAGACGTGGCTTTAGCCATAATCGGGGCCGTTTTTAAGAACGGGTATGTCAAGGACAAAATCATGGAGTTCGTTGGTAGCGGCATAGATGAGCTCTCGGTCGAGTTTCGCCATGGCATAGACGTGATGACGGCAGAGACTGCGTGCCTTTCGTCCGTCTGGTGCACAGATGAAAAAGTAAAAGACTATCTAGCGGCGCATGGCAGGCCGGCGGCCTATCGACAGTTAGCCCCGCAGGCAGTCGCCTACTACGACGGACTGATGCATGTCGACTTGTCTCTGGTCAAGCCCATGATTGCCTTGCCGTTTCACCCGAGCAACGTCTTCACTATTGAGGAAGTCCAAGCTAACCCAGGCGACATTCTCACGGGTCGCAAACTTGTAGCCGACCAAGCCGTAATTGCCGGGTGTGCCGGCGGTATGTTTGAGAACATTGCCGCGGTAGCGGATATTATCGGCGGCAAAGCGGCCGGGAGCAGTGAGTTTTCTCTCAGCATTTATCCCTCAAGCCAGCCCATGTATATGAGCCTTATGCAAAGCGGTATAGCCGAAAAGCTGCTCGGTGCAGGTGTGGTTATGCGCTCTGCCTTTTGTGGCCCTTGCTTTGGCGCGGGGGATGTGCCGGCGAACAGCGGTTTTTCCATCCGTCACACTACGCGCAACTTCGTGCATCGCGAAGGCTCGGTGCCAAACGAGGGGCAAATGGCTTATGTGGCACTGATGGATTCCCGCTCTATCGCGGCGACGGCACTAAACGGCGGTAAGCTGACGGCTGCTACCGACCTAGCCGTGCGCCTAAGCTCCCCCTCATACCAATTCACGCCGGATATCTATGCTAAGCGAGTCTATTACGGGTTTGGCAAGGCTGATATGGACGCGGAAATAAGGCTTGGGCCAAACATTACGGATTGGCCGGAGATGTCTGCCTTGCCCGAGCATTTGCTGCTTAGTGTCGCCGCGGTGCTAAAAGACCCCGTAACTACGACCGACGACTTGCTCCCCTCAGGCGAGGTGTCGTCGTTGCGCTCTAACCCCCTGCGTCTAGCCGAGTTCGCGCTCGCCCGCAGGGAGCCAGCCTATGTAGCGCATGCTAAGCACGTACAGACCTTTGAGCTAGCCAGACGAGCAGGGCATGACCTAAGCACGCATTTTCCCGAGCTTACGGCAGTTTTCAGCCGCTTGCGTAGCAACGAAGAGCTAGGATACGCAGCTATCGGCTTAGGAAGCGTAATCTGTGCCAAAAAGATTGGCGACGGCTCGGCGCGTGAGCAGGCAGCTTCTTCGCAAAGGGTGCTCGGTGGTTGGGCAAACATTGCCCATGCCTACGCCACACGGCGCTATCGCGCTAACCTAATCAACTGGGGAATCCTGCCCTTCCTTATACAAGAAGACCCAAAATTGACTTGCGGCGATTATCTCTATATCCCCGACATCAGGCGGGTCCTGGAACTGGGGCAAGTCGACATCTGTGCCTACATCCTCGGCGCGGCTCCGCGCGAAATCCGTCTCACCGTAGGGGTTTTAACTCCGGAGGAGCGGCAGACTCTCTTGAAAGGGGGCTTGATCAATCTCTACCGCCACAGGTGACGGTGCGAATCCATAGGTACCACATATCACACAATCAAGGAGGTAAAACAGTGAACAAACGGTTGTCTTTAGTTGTGGCTTTGTTGCTCGTTCTCGCTCTGGCCTTTACCGGATGCGCTCGCAGACAAGCGCAAGAAGAATTTAAGTTCACCCGCAGCGTTGAGATTATTGTACCTTGGGGCGCAGGCGGCGGAGCCGACACCACCGTGCGGGCTTTTGCTCCTCATCTTGAGCGAGCCTTAGGGGTGCCGGTAGTCGTCAACAATGTCTCCGGCGGCGGCGGCGTAATGGGGTTTGAGCATGCCAACCGGCAGCCGGCTGACGGCTACACTTTTATGCTCGGCACGCAGTCGCACCTTCTAGCGCACTTCCAAGGACTCACCAGCGTTAACCCCATGGATGCCTTTATCCCGGTAGTACGACTTGTGCATGATACAAACATTCTCGTAGCTTCGGCTAGGGCCCCGTTTAGGAACTTTGACGAATTGCTGGCCCACATCAGAGCAAATCCGGGCGTAGTTAAAGCGGGAGTGCTAACTGTAACTGGACTAGACGCCTTTATGATTCGACAGACCTTCCTCGAAGCAGGCGTAGAAGTGCCGCTAGTGCCGTTTAGCACAGGCGCAGAGCTTAACGCAGCCGTGCTCGGCGGGCATGTGCACCTTGCTGTAGTGGGCCCGGCCGAGGTAAAGGGACTGCTCGCAGCCGGCGATATGCAGGCAATCGTGGTAGCGGCCGAGCGCCGTATCGCCATATTGCCCGATGTCACCGCCACGGGTGAGCGCAATATTGACTCCTACCTTGGGCCGATGCGCGCCATTTTTGCCAAAAAGGGTACGCCGGAAGCGGCCATAAAAGCATTCGAGGCCGCAGCAGTAAAGGCACACGCCACGGCCGAGTTCCAAGCGTGGATGAAAGCCAATGCGCTTGACCAACGCCCCGCCTTTGCTAACACGGCAGACTTAAAGAAAATCTGGGAGGAACAGAACACAACCCTAAAGGAGCTGTTTGACCGCTTCAAATAGCCCGCAATTCCGAGGGCGGGGCAGCATCTACTGCCCCGCCCTGTAGCGGAAATAGCGGGAACATATGAAAGGAGCTAACACGTGTGTTGCTAGAACTTCTGTTTAACGCCGGACTCGTCGCCCTCTTTACGTATGCGTATTTCTTCATTGGGGCTAGTGTGCCCGCCGCGCCGGGCCCCGGATGGGGAGCACAGGTGTGGCCGCAAGCCATCTTGCTGATGCTCATCTTTTTGCTCTGCGTCAACATGTATCAGGTCTACCGCAAAGGGGCAGGCACACAGGCCAATGAGCTGGCAGAACTGCGCCGCCTGAGCTTAGCCGCCCTTGTGCAAAGCAAGCTGTCTTTGGCCATGCTGTCGCTGTTCGTCTATGCCATGTCTCTGCAGGCCGCTGGGTTTATCCTAAGTACCCTCGTGTTTTTTATGGTTTACGCCAAGATTGTCGGCCAAAAGAGTGCCAAGTTGCTTGTCCTCAGCTCCTTTATTGCCACATTCGCGGTGTACTTCGTCTTCTCCCGCGCGTTAGGCGTAATGCTACCGCGTGGAGTAGGAATCCTACGCGATTTTGCTATTTTCCTCGAAAGCTTATAGGGTGAGGGGCAGGTAAAATGTTTGATTTGTTGATGACAGGCTTTCAGATTGTCTTTTCGCCCGCGACATTTCTCCTAATCTTTGCGGGGACTATCCTCGGCATTATCTTCGGGGCCATGCCCGGCGTTAGCGCCTCCATGTCGGTGGCCTTAGCGGTTCCTTTTACCTATGCGATGTCGCCGGTAGTTGCTATTGCCTTTCTTGTGGCGGTTTATTGCGCTTCTATAACAGGCGGCGGCATCACGGCTATTTTGTTTAAGATTCCCGGCACACCCTCCAATGCGCCGACTACGTTTGACGGGTACCCAATGGCGCAACAAGGGAAGGCTGGCAAAGCGCTAGGCATTTCGCTGGTCTGCTCCGCGATTGGTGGCGCGGTCTCAGCCCTCGCCATGCTTTTGCTCGCGCCGCAGCTAGCTAGCATTGGGCTGCGATTTGGCCCTTCGGAGCTGTTTGCCGTTTCTGTACTTGGGCTCAGCGTGCTTACGGCGCTAGACAGCGATAACGTCATTAAGACACTAATTTCGGGCTTAATCGGGCTGTTTCTCGCTACCATCGGCATGGACCCCTTGCTCGGCGTGCCGCGCTTTACGTGGGGGAATCCGGCTCTCCTTGGCGGGGTTGAGATGATTCCGGTGCTGATCGGCCTCTTCGCCATTACCGAGGTTCTCAAGCAAACCAGTAAGCCGCTTAAACTAGACCCAACTTCCTCTAAGGCGGGCAGCAACTTTAAGACGGATTTACTAACTCTACGCGAAGCGTGGTCTATTCGCTGGACCGTCATTCGCTCGTCTATTATGGGGACACTGGTAGGCATTTTGCCTGGGGCAGGCGCAACTATCGCCGCATTCCTTAGTTACTCCACCGAGGCTAAAATCTCGCCGAACAGAAAGCAGTTTGGCCATGGCGCCATAGAAGGAATTGCCGCATCGGAGACTGCCAACAATGCTGCCGCCGGAGGTTCTATGGTGCCGCTACTGGCACTCGGCATCCCGGGCGGTACTGCTGCCGCCGTGATGATGTCGGCGCTGGTGTTGCAAGGGGTACAAGTCGGGCCTATTCTGCACCGCACGCAGCCTCAGTTCCTTTCCGCCGTGTTTGCTTCCATGATGCTGACAAACGTTTTGATGGTGTTTTGTTCGATGGCGATTGCCAAGGTCTTTAACAAGGTACTGAATGTTCCCTATAGCATCCTCGGGCCACTTATTGTGCTGTTTGCCGCCATGGGCAGCTTCGCCCTCAAGAACAGCACCGGCGACGTGGTGCTGATGATTGTGGCCGGTATCATCGGCGTTGCCTTGGCCTCGTTCAAGTTCTCGGCTGCGGCGCTGGTGCTTGGGTTGGTGCTAGGTAGCCTGACCGAAGCTAATCTAAGGCGAGCGATTTTGCTTGAAGGCGGGGACCTAGCGGCAGTGCTGTCAAAGCCAATAACCGCAGCTCTCCTCTTGGCCTGCATAGCCATTCTTCTTGCGCCCGTGCTAGGCGGGATCATCAAGAAAATGGCTAAGGCCAGAGCGGCATAGAAAGAACAAGTAAGCTTAGGACGGTGAAAAGCATGGGGGTAGCAGGCGTCCTCGCGGCTAGGGAAGAAAGGTTTACCCGCCAGCAGCGGTTGCTTAATATAGAGGAAACGGTTCTAGTGCAGGTATCGCTTAACTTGCCGGGAGGGTACGCCTTATACCCATGGCAGGAGCTGATGGCTGAGGCGAGCGCCGCGCTGTCTGCAGCGCTTAATGAACTGGGGGCAAGTGTAACCGCTGCGTACGACGGCGTCGATGCCCTAGGCCCCTGCAGCTTATTTGCCGTGACAGGTGACGCCCGGAGCATAAAGCGCCTGTGCATGGCCCTCGAGGAGATGTCGCCGCGCGGGCGGCTGTGGGATATCGACGTAATTACGCCGGCAGGTGCTATCGACCGCCGCCAAATGGGTGCAGACGGGCGCACGTGTTGGGTGTGCCGGCAAGCGGAAGCGCATGTGTGTCGGCAGAGCGGCAGGCACCTACCGGAGGAAGCGGTCGCCGTGGCGCAGGCAATAGCGCGAGGAGTAGCGACTTAATGCTACCGATAGACGATATTTACCAAAAAGGCGCCTGTTTTACTGCCGCTTCGCTCTTTGAGGTGTGTGTCAGCCCTTCGCCGGGTCTGGTTAACCCCTTCGACAATGGCGCGCACACCGACATGAACCTGTTCACTTTTGTGCTTGGCAGCAGCGTCCTTGCCCCGTACTTTACCGAATGCGTAGCCACCGGCTTTCAGGAGGAAGAGAAAAGCCTAGATTATGTGTTTGCCAAGCTGCGGGCAGTCGGCGTGCGGGGAGAGGCGGCGTTGCTGCGGGCTACTGCTGGCGTAAACACGCAGCGTGGTCAGCTTTTTGTGTTAGGCCTCGCCGCAGGGGTAACCGGCGTATGCTTGGCCCAGGGCATCAAAGTTCCCTCACCCGAGTTTTTCTCTGCCGTTAAGTCTGCCTGTTCTGGGCTGACCGAGCGCGAACTAGCCAAGCTCGAAAAGAGCGACGCGCGCACAGCAGGGGAGAGACTCTTTCTGCACAAAGGATATACGGGCGTAAGGGGAGAAGCGGAGGCTGGCTTCCCCAGCGTGGAGCGCGTGGGCTATCCCGCGCTTCTCTTTGCCTTGTGCCGAGAAGTAAGTCTTAACGACGCGGCTGTACACGCGTTACTTTGCATAATGGCGCACTTGTCCGACACCACGGTTCTACACAGGGCGGGCGAAGCGGGCCTAGCCAAAGTGCAGAACACGGCGCAGGACATACTCTCTGCCGGCAGTGTCTTTAGTGACTCTGGGCGGAGCATCATCCGACAAGCGCATAATGAGTTTTCGGCCGCTAGGCTTAGCCCGGGTGGCAGCGGCGACCTCTTGGCCTTGTCGCTCGCGCTTTACTTCTTAGAGAAAGGCCTCCCCTCGCCACAAGTTCTACTTCGCCCAAGTTTATTTCGGGGGTGAGCAGCGTGTGGACTCCTTACGAAGTCATAGAGAGCCATGATAAGCGCGCGGTCGAGCGTTTCCTTGCGCAGTTTGGCTTGCGCTACGACGCAGGTAGTGATGTAACTACGGAGATACGGGTAGCAGGAGATATCGTGGCGACAGGCTCGTTAAAGGGCAATGTGCTCCAGTGTTTAGCCGTAAGCCCCTCGCTACAGGGAGAGGGCTTGTCAGGCAAGCTTATACACCACCTGATGCTAATCGCCCACAGGGCCGGGCACACACGTGTCTTTATCTACACCACGCCTGTGCAGGCGCATCTTTTTGCCAGCCTCGGGTTTCGCACGTTGGTCAAGACAAAATGGGCAGCACTGCTAGAGAGCGGCTACCCATCTTTTGCGGATTACTTGGCGCAGCTTAGGGCTGTTGCTGGCAGTCAAGCCGCCATGCAGGGCGGCCTCGTAGGCGGGCTGGTAATGAACTGCAATCCCTTTACACTAGGGCACGCGCACTTAGTAAAAGCAGCCGCAGAAAGATGCGACCGCGTCTTTCTGTTGGTTGTAGAAGAAGACAAGTCGGTGTTCCCTTTTGCTGTGAGGCTCGAACTAGTCAGGCAAGGCACGCGTCAATTTGAGAATGTGACGGTTCTCCCCACCGGGCCCTACGCCGTTTCAATCGCTACTTTCCCCAGTTACTTTAGCGAGGAAGAAACTGCGCATGCGCGGGCCGGGGCAAGTATAGACGCCACCTTGTATGCCGCGCATATAGCGCCGGCACTTCGGGTAAGGACGCGCTTTGTCGGCACGGAACCTTACTCGCCGGTCACCGCCATTTACAATCAGGTGCTGCGCGAGACCTTAGTGAGCCACAACATGGAACTCCTCGAAATATCGCGCCTAGAGCAGGGTGGGAGAGCCATTTCCGCCTCGCTCGTCCGTCAAGCCTTGCGGGAGGGCGACTTTGCCGCCCTGCCCCAGCTAGTGCCGGAGACGACGCTGGCGTTTCTTGTGTCAGACCAGGCAACGGGCATTGTTGAGAGACTGAAAGCGAGCAGCGGCCGCCACTAATAGAGTCGATGGCCTGTCGAACTGTGGCGAAAAATAGATGAATTTGGAGATTAATGCCGATTTGCTGCACGTGCCCTCAAAAAGATTGAACATGCAGACATGCAAACTATTGACAAATATCTGATATGCATTAGTATTGTAGTGTCAGCATGAACGACGCCTGCACACCTTAGACGAGGGGAGAGTGGGCTATAGGGAAAGTGAGCGCAAACATAGATGCATGCAGCTCTTGCCTTTAAGTGTTCTTAAACTTAAAAACAAGGAGGCAGTCATTTATGACCTACGCAGAAATCACTGCAATGCTGCAACAGATCGGGCGCATAGTTTGGGGTCCGCCGACTTGGGCTCTGCTAGGCTTGTGTGGGCTATACCTGTCGGTGAGGACAGGCTGGTTTCAGGTCAGCAGGTTTGGGGCCTACTACAGCAGTACGGTCGGCAAGATATTTAAGAAACAAGAAAAGCTAGGTAAAGGAGACATTACACCCTTCCAGGCCTTCTCCACCGCGGCGGCAGCCACCATGGGCGTGGGTAACCTAGTGGGCACCACAACCGCCATTCTTTTTGGGGGGCCCGGTGCTGTCTTCTGGATGTGGATGGTCGGCTTCTTTGGCATAACCACCAAGTTTGCCGAAATTGTACTGGCAGTTCACTACCGTGAAGTCAGCAAAAACGGCCTGATAATCGGCGGTCCTATGAAATACATAGAAAAGGGCCTCGGCTGGAAGTGGCTTGCGGTAATCTTTTGTATTGCCGGTTCGATAGCGGCCTTTGGCATAGGTAACTTGGTGCAGGCTAACAATGTGGCCGGTGCCATGGAGCGTGCCTTTAACGTGCCGCGCCCTGTGTCGGGCATCGCTTTGATGATACTAGTCGGCCTTGTCATTATTGGCGGCATTAAGCGCGTAGGTAAGGTTGCGGAACGGGCAGTTCCCTTTATGGCGATTGCGATGGTCATAGGCTGCGCATTAGTCGCCATTCAAAATATCACCTTAATCCCGGAAGCTTTCAGCCGCATCTTTGTCGGAGCATTTACGACTCAGGGTGCCGTGGGCGGTTTCGCGGGTGCGGCCATCGCCTCAGCCATACGGTACGGCCTGATGCGCGGTATCTTTTCCAACGAAGCGGGTCTCGGCTCCGCTCCCATTGCCCATGCCACCGCAGAGACCAACCATCCGGTCAGGCAAGGTTTCTGGGGAGCTATCGAAGTTCTGCTTGACACCCACGTAGTCTGCACAGCCGTCGCACTCGCAGTTCTCACCAGCGGTGCATGGACGCAGGGGCAGACAGCAATGGCTACGTTTATGTACGCGTTCTCGTCGTCCTTTATTGGGCCTGTGATTGGGAATGCCGTCGCAGCCACCGGGATACTCATCTTTGCTTACACCACCATGCTAGGCTGGTCGGTCTACGGTGAGAAATGCCTGGAGTACCTGGTTGGGCCAAAGTCTAACATGGTCTACCGTGCACTCTTCCTGCCGTCACTTTACGTAGGCTCCTTTGGCGTGGTGCCGGTGTGGGCTATCGCCGACATCCTCAATGCTTTCATGGCTGTTCCCAACATCATCGCCGTGATAGCGCTCACCGGTCCCTTTGCGGCCATCACGAAGTCCTACTTTGCAGGCGAGCGCTACGTGCCTTACGACGAAAACCCCACCTACTACAAGCAAAAATAAGCTGCGGAGTTTCGTAGTCCCTCGCCGAGAGCTCGGATTTATCCGGGCTCTTATTTTATTTAAGAATTCTGTTGACTTGCACTGTGTTTTTGCGCTAAGATATCGACCATATACATAATTTTTGGACATCGTCCTAGGAGGAGGTGAGCGACCGCAGAAAAACGGCGACGTCTCTAAGCTCTGTATCGTTAGCAGGCACGACACGAACGGAAGCAAAGGAAGCAGTTTGGGAGGATTGATTAATTATGAGTGACAAGACACCTACTACGCAGCCGGGTCGAGAGCTTTGGTCAGGCAAGCTGGCTTTTATCCTAGCTAGCGCCGGCTCGGCAATTGGACTCGGCAACATTTGGATGTTCCCGTGGCGTATGGGAACCTACGGCGGCAGTGCATTTCTGCTTATTTATGTGCTGATCGTCGCGCTTATCGGTGTTGTGGCACTCATGGGCGAGTTTGCGCTTGGGCGCGTCTATGGTAAAGGTCCGATCAGCGCCGTTAAAGAGGCATTCGCAAGTCGCAAGCTAGCCGGCGGGCAATGGGTGGGGTTGCTACCGGTACTCGCTACCGGAGCCGTCACGGTCTTTTACATGATCGTGGTGGGTTGGGTGTTCAACTACGTCGGTTTTGCCTTGCGCGGCTTTGCCGGACACAACTTGGCGGCAGCCTTTAACTCGTTCGCCGGGTCGTCTGGGTCTGTGCCGTGGCACATCCTGGCCATTGTCTTAACAACGGCCATTGTGTATTTCGGCGTCAAAAAAGGACTGGAACCCGCCAACAATATTTTACTGCCTGCGTTGTTCGGAATTTTGGTTGTCCTTGCCGTGCGTGCCTTGACTTTGCCTGGTGCCGACGAAGGATTGCGTTTTATCTTCACACCTGATTTCAGCCACCTCGGCAACCCCCTGACGTGGTTTAATGCTCTCGCCCAAGCACTCTTCTCGCTTAGTCTACTCGGCTGTACCCTCGTCATCTACGGCAGTTATTTGCCCAAAGAAACCGACATACCGCAGGCCGCCTTGTACACTGCGGTGTTCGATACCGGAGCTGCCATATTAGCCGCTCTCATCGTGTTCCCGACCGCGTTTGCCTTCGGCGTGGCACCGAACTCGGGCATTCCGCTCCTGTTCGTCACTTTGCCGGGTCTCTTTGCACAGATGCCTGCCGGTGCCCTGTTTGGCACACTCTTCTTTCTGTTGGTAGCCTTCGCTGCCATTACCTCGGCCGTTTCTCTCTTTGAATCGGCCGTTGAGCCGATGATGGATGCCTTCAAATGGGATCGCAAAAAATCCACCCTGGCCACCGGCGCGCTCTCCCTGTTAATGGGGCTGCCGTTGGCGCTCAACCAAGCGTGGTTCACTAGCTGGATGCGCTTCACCTCGGCCATCGTCATGCCCGTAGGGACGCTCATCATGATGATAGTCATTTTCTGGGTCTATGGCAGCAGCCTAATCCGCAAAGAGGTTAACCACGGTGCGGCAACCCCTATGCCGCTGTGGTGGGATTTCCTAGGCAAGTATGTCGCGGTGTTCGGCACGCTGTTCATCCTTGTAGGCGGCGCGCTGCGCTACTTCGGCCTCTGGAAGTAACAGAGGACGAAGGAGTGTCTGCGAGGGACGGAGGACTAAGCTCCGTCCCTTTTGCTTGTCTTATGCTTCTCTCGTCTGGCGACAGCAGGGAAATCCATGGTCAGTGTGGAAAGAGCTTTCAGCGAGATGCTCGGCTGAAGGGAGCAAGGGTGAGATGGCAACGGCCAATGGTGAGGCGCAGTACAAGGCGCTCTTTATGCAAACGCAACAGGCGATCTCGGTTCACGAAATCGTCCAGGACGTGAACGGCAAAGTTATTGACTACATATTTGTCGATGGAAACCCTAGCCTAGAGCGGCTGTATGGGCTTAACATGGCCGAGCTAAGGGGCAAATCAATTCGCGTTGTTAACCCTGCCGTATCTGACGAGACCATAGAGGCCCTAGGACGCGTAGCACTCACCGGTGAGCCTCATGTCAAGGAGTTTTTCTCCGTGAGAGCACAGCGGTACTCACAAGTGTTAAGCTACTCCCCTGGGCCCGGTCTGTTTGCCAGTATACATACGGATATCACCGAGCTGAAGCGTGCCGAGGCGACACTAAGGGAGAAGAACGCGATTCTAGATGCCTTGCACAGGTACAGCCTTGAGCAGGCAGAATGCCGCACCGGTGAATCATTCGTCGCGACGATAGTTAGGCAGATAAATGAGTTTACGCAGGCAGTAGTAGTCGCCTACAGCGAGTACAGCCCAGAGAAGAAGGCTCTAGATGTGAAACTTGTTCACGCGGAGGAGGAACTACTGAGGCGATTTGCCGAGGTAGTCGGCAGCGAGGCGGTTGGACTTCAGGTTCCGGTGGACGCCGAAGAGCTTGCGGCGTTGGTCTCTCGCGTCAGGTTGCGTGAACAAACGCTGGCGGAGGTTACGAATGGCGTGCTTCCGGAAGCAGTCTCCCAGGCACTACACGAAGCTTCTGGTGTTCAGAGCTTTTATGTAATATGTCTCGCGCTTGACGGCATCTTTTACGCTACGGTTCTCCTAGGGCTTAGGGACCGGCATCCCCCGGAGGAATTTCTTGACCCTTTTACCTACCTCGCCTGCATTTCTCTGCGCCGCATTAGGGCTGAAGAGGAGATACATCACCTAAGCTTTCACGACCACCTAACCGGGCTGTACAATCGGCGCTATCTCGACGCCGAAATAAAGCGTCTTGATGTGTATGACCAGCTGCCGCTGTCTATCATCATGGCAGACGTGAACGGACTAAAAGTAGTTAACGACACATATGGCCATTTGTATGGCGACGATTTACTTAGGTCGGCCGCGCTGGCCATTCAAACAAGCTGCAGACCAGAAGACGTTGTGGCGCGCTGGGGCGGCGACGAGTTCCTTGTGCTAATGCCCCAGGCAGACGCATTGGCAACCGAGGCGGTCGCTAAGGCTATCGTGGCGAACTGCCGTGCAGCGCGGGTAGGTGACGTGCCGGTGTCGGTGGCCATAGGCATAGCAACCAAAATAGACACAGAACAAGACTTGTTCACGGTCTTACGAACTGCAGAAGATGCCATGTACAAGAACAAGCTAGCTGAGGCGAGTAGTGTCAGAAGCAGTGTCCTAGGCGCGTTGCTGAGAGCCCTAGAGGAAAAGAGCTGCGAGACGCAGTCGCACGTGCTACGGATGCAGGAGGTTGGCATCAAGGTCGGCGAGCGGCTGCGCCTGTCCGATGATGAACTAGCCAAACTAATGTTGGTGATTACGCTCCATGATATCGGCAAGATAAACACACCCGAGGAGATCCTGACGCGCGCCGGTCCCCTTAGCCCCGCCGAGTGGGAGATAATGAAGACTCATCCCCAAGTAGGTAGCCGCATAGCGCGCGCCACCATCGAGTTCGCGCATGTGGCCAATGACATTCTGTCGCACCACGAGCGTTGGGATGGCAACGGCTATCCTCAAGGTCTGAAGGGAAAGGAAATCCCGCTGCTCGCTCGCATCACCGCCGTGCTAGATGCCGTAGATGTCATGTCTACTGGACGGCCCTACAAGCCGGCCATGTCTGGGGCAGCAATTAGAACAGAGCTCAGGGCTTGTGCCGGCAAGCAGTTCGACCCCGAGATAGTGGATGTCTTTCTCGCTTATTGGGATGCGGCAGATGAGGGAAGGTGTCTGTAGGGACGGAGGACTAAGCTCCGTCCCTTTTTCTTCTTCTTCGTCGGCACTAGTTGCAGGAAAATTGTTTAGCACGGTGAATTATATAGTGAAGTCTCTAGCGGAGGGATGTGAACTCGCTGTGCTCGGCAACCGCATCGAGGTCAGAAACCTCGGCAAGGCCTATAGCCGACGCCCGCTCTTTGCGGATATAAGCCTCACTATTCCTGACCGAACGGCACTTGTGGTCCATGGCCCCAATGGTTCCGGCAAGACCACATTCTTGCACTTGTTGTGCGGGCTCATCCCCTCCACCACCGGAAAAGTAGATGTGTATTTGCACGGCCGCGCCCTGTCTCCCGGCGAAAGAAGGCGTGCGCTTGGTCTTGTTTCGCCTGACCTAAGGCTCTACGACGACCTGACGGCGGCAGAGAATCTGGCGTTCTTTTCGGCCGTGCGCGGCTTTGCCTACTCCGCCGACGAGGCGCGAGGAGTCCTAGAACGGGTGGGCCTTAAGGTGCGCGGGCACGAGCTGCTCCGCACATTTTCTGCCGGCATGAAGCAGCGCATGAAGTATGCTTGTGCCCTCTGGCATCGACCGCACATCCTGCTCCTTGACGAGCCGACCAGTAACCTAGATGCGGCAGGGGTGGCCTTGGTGTGGGACATTGTAGAGCAGCAGCGTAGCCGGGGGATAGTCGTTATTGCCACAAATGAACGGGAGGAGCTCCGCTATGGAGACCAAACCCTCGTCTTTGCTTAGGCGCGCACTGGCTGTGTTGCACAAGGACATGCAGGTTGAGTTCCGCTGTCGCTATGCCTACAGCGCCCAAGTGGTCTTTGCCGTAACTACGTTAATAGCAGTAAGCTTTTCCATGGGCGGTAGACTCGCCGACCCCGACGTGGCCGCCTCGATGTTGTGGGTCATTCTCTTCTTTTCTTCGATGACCGGTTTGTCGAGGTCATTTGCGCAAGAAGAAGAGACCGGCACTATTCTCGCACTTAGGCTCGCCGCCGACCCAGAACCGGTTCTCCTGGGGAAGTACTTGTTTAACGCGGCGCTACTGCTAAGCTTAACGGCACTAATAGTCCCGCTCTTTCTTGTTTTCGCCGGCGTTACGGTCGCGCACCCGCTTGGATTTCTTGCGATTGTATTTCTCGGAGCCCTCGGGTTAGTTGGCGGTGGCACGATTATCGCGGCGATTGCCGCCCGCGCTGCCGTAAAGGGGGCACTTATGACCGTGTTGTCTTTCCCGATAGTCATCCCTCTACTTATTAGCGCCATTAACGGAACACGCCTAACTTTAGGCGGAGGAGCTGCTAGAGGCGTGATGCCCGACCTATGGTTCCTCTTCTTCTATAACGGCATCATCGTGGCGGCATCATTTCTTTTGTTCGAACATATTTGGGATTAGCCTGCAGCAAACCCTGAGCAAACCTGAGCAAGAGGAGGCGAGTCAGTTGATATGGCAAGTGGCTTTAGGCGTGTGGATGGCGGCGGTTATCGTTGCCTCATTTCTCTATATCCCCGCAATCGCCGGGTTTGGCGCAACCGGCGAAACCGCGCGGCTAATTGTATACCATGTGCCGACAGCCTGGGTTGCCGTGCTGGCCTTTCTTATGGCGACAGTGCAATCCATTCGTTACCTGCAAAAGCGAGACCTAAACTTAGACATGCGCGCATTAGTGAACGCCGAGCTCGGCATGGTGTTTTGTGTTCTTGCTACGGTAACAGGAGCAATCTGGAGCCGGGCCGCATGGGGCATGTACTGGAACTGGGACCCGCGCCAAACGTCTATAGCCATACTGCTTATGATCTATGCTGCTTACTTTATCTTGCGCGGTGCGCTCAGCGATGCCGAGCTACGGGCAAGGCTTTCCGCCGTTTATGCCGTGTTGGCTTTTCTTACAGTACCCTTCTTAGTGTTTGTGGTGCCGCGGGTTTTCCCGTCGCTACACCCTAATTTAGGCGGTGTCGAAGAAAGGGTAAGTATTATGAGCCGTGAAGTGCTCGTAGTGTTTCTCGCCTCGATAGCCGGCTTCACTGCGATCTACGCCTGGGCCTATAGGCTGCAAGTCCGTGTCCTCGCTTTGCACGACCGCTTAACTAGGGAGAGAGGTGCCTAAAGTTGGGAGAGCTCGTATTTGTGTTAGCGGCGACGCTAGCGATTTGGCTTGGATTGTTTCTTTATATGCTGCGCATCGATTTAAAGCTAAGAGAGGTGGAACGGCGCGATGAGGTATGACAAGGTCGTTTTGCTTGCGCTAATTATAGTCTTCGGCGCAGGCATTTTTATGACTGCACAAACAGCCTTTAGCTCCTACATTACATTTGCCGAAGCCGAGCTAGGAGGGCGTCCGGCCCAGGTTAAGGGCGTAGCTGTCAGCGGGTCGCTGCAAACAGCGGATGCGGCATCGTTTACTTTTGCCGTAACCGATAAGGCAGGAAAGACACTAACCGTGTCACACCGCGGCAATGTCCCGCCGAACCTGTTCACGGCCGAATATATTGTAGTCTCCGGGCGCGTCGACGGCGAAGTCTTCGTGGCGCGCAACATTCTTGTTAAGTGCCCGACTAGGTTTATGCAGGAAGGCGGTAGGTAGTACGTTGAGAGGACCGCATGTCGCGCCTGAAAGCCCCCTCAGACAAACTATTAAGTTCTTTAGCTCGATGCAATTTGGCCTGGTGCTCCTGCTACTGGTCGCGGCAGTTTCGGCAGGCGCCACGTTGCTAGATATGGAGCAGGCGATTGCGCGCGTGTACAGCTCGTGGTGGTATCTAACACTGCTAGCTCTCCTCTCGCTTAACCTGCTGTTGTGTTCGTTGCAGCGCCTAGGGCCGCTCTATCGCCTGGCATTTAAGACAGAGCGTACGCTTGGTGCCGCAGACATTAGCCGCCTGCCGAACAGCCGCGCAGTAAGGCTGCTAGGTAGCACAGACCCTGTAACTGTCGCCAGCGCGGCCTTAAAGTCCATGGGGATGCGCGTGACGGCACAAGAAGGCCCTTCCGGGACTGTAATCTGCGGCGAGCGGGGTAGACTGGGTTACTTTGGCTCATGGATTAGTCACGTAAGCCTGCTGGTTATTCTTTTTGGCGCAGTATACGGCGTTGTTACCGGCTACGACGTTCAGAATGGCGGCTGGGTCGGCAGTCAGTTCACGGTGCAAGAGGGCGGCTTTAGCGTCGAGATTACCGATATTCGCATGGTGCAGGCCGAAGACCCGCGCATACGGCCCCGCGTTTACAGCGACGTTACGGTGCGCCGTGACGGCAAGGTGCTCGCCAATGACACGGTGTCCATAAACTACCCCGTGCGCTTTCTCGGCAACACCATCTACCACTCCACGTTTCTGCATTTTCCGGTACTTCGCCTGACAGACATTGAAACCGGTGAAGTGGGCTCTAGTCGCTTTCTAGCCGGCGACAGGGTGTACCTTGATGCAAAGAGGACTTTACACATTCGCCTGCAAGACTTTTTCCCGCATTTTTCAATGCGCGCCGATGGGACGCCCTTTAATATAGACTACAGGCCGGAGCGCCCGGTTGCTATCGGGGCACTGATGCGCAACAACCAACCGCAAGGCCCCGTCTTCCTGCCGCTAAACAAGGCGCAGGTGTTCGATACCCCAGACGGCCGTGTCGAAGTTATGATGACCGGGTTTGACCTTGCCGCGGTGTACTCCATAAGCAAGAATCTCGGTCGCCCGTACCTCTTTGTGGGTTCTCTGCTGCTACTTCTCGGCCTTTACTTAAGCTTTTTCGTCTCACCCCTGCGCATCTATGCCCTGCAGCAGGAAGATGGCACTCTTCTGCTTGGCGGCAGCAGGTACCGCAGCAAATTGAACCTTAACCCGACATTAGATCTCCTAGAGGAGCGCCTCAAGCAGAGAGGGGATGCGAAATAGCGATGCCGATTTTAATAGAAGTCTCTCCGCTAGCCATGTGGATAGAAAACGCCTTGTTTGTACTTGCGGCCATTCTATATGGAGCGGCGACCATTAGTTACTGGATTTACATGCAGGGGAAAAGCGAGTGGGGGAGCTTTGCCTCGGCCGTACTGAAAATCGCCTTTGCCGTGCAATCGGCGTTTATCCTGCTTAGGGCCTACAACGTGCAGCGGTTGCCATTTGTAGGGCACTTCGAGTTCGGTAACCTCTTTATTTGGGGCAGTGCACTCGTTTACCTGTGGACGGAGTGGCGCCTTAAAGAGAGTTACTATGCAGTGGGCGCTTTTCTAACGCCACTTATGATGCTGTATCTCTCCTACCTCACGGTTATTCCGAGCATTATCCCGGGCATCGTGGTGAGCCGGGCGCATCGCCCGCTGCCCCCCGTTCTGCAATCGGACTGGCTGTCTATCCATGTCGCCACTTCTGTGCTTGGCTACGCCGGATTTACCGTGGCCTTTGCCGGCGCTGCTATCTGGCTTGCGCGCCTTGTTTTGCGCGCGGGGTCACCGCTCGTGCGCATGCTGCCAAGCGCCGACTCACTCGACGAGTATATCTATCGGGCGGCGGGGTTTGGGTTCCTGTTTCAAACAGCGATGATCATCAGCGGCGCCATCTGGGCAGACATATCGTGGGGACGCTATTGGGGGTGGGACCCAAAGGAAATGTGGTCGCTCATAACTTGGTTTGTTTTTGCCGTATACCTGCACGCGCGCATTACGCGCGGCTGGACCGGCATGCGCGCCATAGCGCTAGTGGCGCTCGGCTGGGTAGCCATGCTCTTTACCTGGGTTGGCGTGGCGTGGCTGCTGCCCGGCATTCATGCGTTCGGCTAGACTAGGCGCGCACCCAATTATCACTCGAAGAAGGAGGTGAAAGAAAATGGACACAAGTCGCCCATCATGGATGTTCTACATCCTCACGGCGGCAATAGTCGTAGCCGTGGCTATAGGGGCGAGGTACGTCACCTTGCAGACGGTCGCACAGCCCGAGCCGCCTGCCCAAGCGCTGACGCCCGCGGCGACGCTCTATTGGCAGGACCGCTTCCCCGCGCAGGTAGCAAGCTACATGCGCACGCTGGAAATGGAGCCGACAGCACACGGCGGGTCGGTCCCCTATCAGAAGCTAACGAAGTACCCCTTTATGCGAGCCATGTACCACGGGTTTGGCTTCTGGTTCGATTTCCGCGAGTCGCGCGGGCACCTTTACACCATCGAGGACACAATTAACATCGGGCGTCCGAAGTTTGGCGGAGTGTGCTGGGGCTGCAAGTCGGCCGACTACCCCGCACTGGTAGCTAAGTACGGGCAGCGAGAGCTTGACACCATGTATTGGAGTGAGGCAGCAACGAAGACTAATCATCCGGTATCCTGCATCGACTGCCACGACCCCAATACTCCAGACTTTGCGCTGACGATAACCCGTCCCTGGCTGATTGCGGCTATAGAGTCGCAAGGCCGCACCCTCGCCGACTTCGACATGAAGTCGCTCGTTTGCGCGCAGTGTCACTCGGAGTACTACTTTGAGGGCCCCGGCGTCACAAACAAGATTGTTTTCCCGTGGAGCCGTGGTTTTAGGCCCGAGGATGCTTTGGCGCACAAGGATGCCGCAAACTTCTCCGACTGGACGCATCCGCGTACTGGTGCCGGTGTGCACAAGATTCAGCATCCTGAGTTTGAATTCTTCCAGGGGAGCGTGCACTGGGAGGCCCGACTGACTTGCACCGACTGTCATATGCCGCAAGTAAAAGATGCCCAAGGCCGCACGTACACCCAACACTGGCTGGCAAGCCCGCTAAAACATATGGAAGCATCGTGTCAGCGGTGTCATGGGATGGACATGACCGCACTTAGGGCTAGAACAGAAAAGCTACAAGGCGAGCTTAGAACTACCGCCAATGCGATAGGTGCAGATCTCGAGCAGGCGATTAACGCCCTGCGCGACGCGCGCCGCAACCCGACCGCGAATGCAGCGCTCATTGCCCAGGCACAAACCAAGCACCGCCAAGCCCAACTGATGCTCGACTGGTTCCTCGTAGAGAACAGCACCGGTTTTCATAATGCACGTGAAGGCAGGCGCATTCTAGGCGAGGCCCAACGGCTCGTAGGCGAAATGGCGACGCTCACAAACAGAGCAATCGGACGATAGGAAATCGCAAAGCCCCTGTCAGCTTTAAAGCGTGACAGGGGCTTTGGTTAGTAGCTAGCCACGCTAAACTCGAACCAGCCACCGCGGCACGGCAAAACGCGCCGTCATTTTTGGGTCTACCACTTGGCAGATTTCCGTGCTGCCAAGGGCACTTAGGAGCATGCCCGCCTCATTTAGCGACAAGCCGAGCTTCTCCATCGCGAGATCTAGCATATCGTTTGCCGCCCTGCGCACGGCCTGGTCTAGGTCTACGTCCGAAGCAATGGTATAGAAGAACTCTGCATCTTCGTGGCGTGGGTTAGGAATAGACATGCCCTTAAGTACGTCGACGCGCACCGTAACTTCGCCGCTACACTCCACGCCTGTCACCATTACCTCGCCGTCACCCATCACGGCGTGTAAATCGCCTAGGGCAAGTAATGCCCCCGGGACAAACACAGGTAAGTACAGCGTCGTGTTCGCGGTAATGCGCGCGTTATCCATATTTCCTCCATGCCTCCCCGGCACGCCGCAACCTTCGCTTTCGCCCGCGGGTGCCACCCCGATGACGCCAATCATGGGCTTAAGCGGCACGCTAATGCCTGCGCAGAGCATCGCGCGCCCGCCACTTAGCGGCACAAGCTTAACCTCCGCGTCGCGCACGCGGTCGCCAAACAGCCCCGCACCGGGAATAGCGGCCATCACTCCTTGCTCCGCCACTTCGATGCTTAGGATATCTACCCTAAGCGTATCGCCCGGCTCCGCCCCCTCGACGTACAGCGGTCCGGTAGCCGGGTTAACCCTGCTCCAGTCAAGGGCTGCCAAAGCCTGCCCCGACTCCTGCACCTGCCCCCCAAAAGCATCTGTCGTCTCAAAAGTGACGACAGCGCCGGGCTCCACCCAGAGCACGGGCGCGTTAGCCCTATCCATAGAGTAGATAACACTTTCACGCGGAATGCGCATTGCTTTCCCCTCCTATCGCTTTCTCGTCTAAGGCAGCTGGTCCATTTGCAGAAACTCAGTAGCGGTCATGATCTTTGGACTCGTTATACCAGATTGCAGGAAGTCTCTGTCCCCTGTTACAAGCACATCGGCCCTTGCAGTAATTGCTGCCCTGAGGATCGGCCTATCGCTTGCATCTCTTAGAAGGGCCTCATCGGGCACGTCAACAACAGGAGTTGGCACTACTTCGAGGACTGTGAGGGCGAGAGCCAAAAAGCGTTCGAGCGCTTGGACTTTGTGGGGGAATTTTCGGTTGTATACTCGGCGAATTTCATCGACGTTTTGGTCGCAGACGATGCCGCGATTCGGGTGCGTAACCGCTTTGATGTATGCCTGGTATGGTGCGCCATCGCCACTCAAAGCAGCCGAGACCAAGATATTGGTGTCGATCAATACTCTCACAGCCCCTCAATCTCCGCACGGACTTCCTTCACAAGTTCAAGTACGTCGTCATCGGTAAGGAGTCCAGCCTTGCCTGCCTCACCTCGCATTTCTCTCTGTAGCATTTTCATAGCATACAGAGCTGAGTTCATGAGAATGACCTGGTCACCTTCGCAAATCAGCGTAACACGGTCGCCGCTGGCAAGGCGAAGCTTGGAGCGGATGTCTTTGGGCAGGGTAATCTGGCCTTTGGCCATTACCTTTGCATTATCAACTAATGGAGCGGTCATCTTGCTACCTCCTTAAGTAAACTCTGATGTAGGGAAAGTCCTACTTACCCTACCCTCAGTATATGCAAGAAGAAGACAAAATACAATAGTCGATAGTAGGGGGCAGAATTACATGCAGGAATCCGCCAGAAAATGGCGAACGTTATATGGCGTGATAGCCAGATTTTGCGCCCACATTGTCATTATCGGGAGGCGAAAGCATGAACCTAGCCAAGTTTCCGCGCCGACACCCTGATTACCTGTGGCGCTGTGCAGTCAAACCACTGCCGTCTCACCTTAGCCGCCGCTGTGCGCGAGGGCTTGCGTTGCCGCTTAGTGCTAGAAGAGCGCGTCGCAGGTAGCTTCGACCCTGCAGCGGGGGGCAACAACTTCTTGTATCAACTCCTTGGCGTTGAGGCGATAACCGTCGTGCCGGGCGGCAGCGACATGCTGCAAGCGATGGAAACCGTCGCCGCGGCAGTGCGGCAGGAGGGGGGTAGACCCTACATTATCCCGGGCGGCGGTTCAAATCCCCTCGGTGCGACAGGTTACGTTGCCTGCGTGCAGGAGTTAGCGCAACAGATGTTCGAGCAGGGGCTAAGCTTCGACTTCATAGTCGTGCCTAGCGGCAGCGGCGGTACCCACGCCGGCGTGCTAGTCGGCGTAGAAGGCACACACCTAAACCTCCCCGTCTTAGGCATAAACGTAAGTCGTCCAAACGCTCTGCAGGAGAAGCTGATTTTTGACTTGGCTGCGGCAACCGCATACCATGTCGGCTGCCCAGCGCCGACGCGCGACAAGGTGCGCTGCTTTGACGGTTACGTAGGCGCAGGTTACTCCCGCCCCACACCGGCAATGGCTGAGGCGGTAACACTCCTAGCTCAGAGCGAAGGCATTCTGCTTGACCCAGTCTACACCGGCAAGCAAATGGCAGGGCTAATCGGCCTAGTACGCGAAGGCTTCTTTGCACCGGACGACAAGGTGCTGTTTCTGCATACCGGCGGTTCGCCCGCGCTTTATCACTATCGGGAGCAGGTGTTGGGGTAGCAGAGCAGTGCCGACGCTGAACCTTTGGAACGTAATCGACGACTACGTGATGGCCGAACGCATACGGACGTGGTTTGAGGCCCTCTAGAGAAATGAATCTACCTTCTCCCCAACCGCTCAAGCCTAATGCTGCCGTTCACTGTGTTGACATCAAGCTGCAGCGCGCCGTCGCCGAGGGTGGCGTTCACGTTACGGCGGCTGATTTGTCCGCCCTGCAACATCCACTGCCCGTAGTCTAGCGTTACGCCGCCGTTGACGGCATTCGCGCGCAAGGTGACGCCTAAGTCCTCCGGCAGTGCGACGCGTATGGAACCGTTGACGGTACGAAGCTCGTACTGGCCTTGCCGAGGAGCCACCTTTACGGTTATGCCTCCGTTAGTTGTGCGCGCGGTGAGCTGGCTCGGACCGGTTTCGCCCAGCACCTCTACGGGGCCGTTAGTGGCCGTTACATCTACTATCCCAATTAACTCATGGGCGTCGACCCGTCCGTTGACAGTAGACGCGTTAAGGTTTATGGTGCGGGGGACGATTATCTCATAGCGGACGGCGTCGTGAGCCATAACTCTGGTCGGGAACACCGCACTCACCGCGAGCGTATCGCCTTGTATTGCTGTGTCGGTTCGTAGCTCGTGCACGCGAGCTGTGGCATTGTGACCGCGCGAGCTGTAGTAGGCCCTGATGGTAATCTCGGCTGTGTCCGCACCGGTCACAATAATAGAGCCGCTGATGGTCTGCACCTGCAACGTATTAATGCCAGCCGCAGGCTTCGTTATTACCTCTTCGCGCCTCACCTCGTCGGCTACTTGGATAAGCTCTGGCATTACGTTAAACAGGAAATTGTGAAAGGGCACGACCACGAGGGCGCCAAGCAGAACCCAAAGCCCCGCGACGACAAGAAACGCCCTAATCAGTTTAGACATTGCCTCCCTCCTTAGTCGCTGCCCGTTGTGCCAATAGAGTCCACACTACGGCTCCAAAGCCGAGCAGGCTGTAGAACAAGGACATCAGGCCGCCTACGACCGGGATAAGCGTAAAGAGGCCAAGCGCCAACAGCCCAAGGAGTACATGCGCTGCGCCGCTTGAGCTCAGATTCATCCGTTCGGCGATGAACTTGCCCGCGAGCAAGCCGAGTGCCACTTGCCCTAGGAAGCGGCCGGCGAATACAGACGCCCACAGCAGCGGCAAGGCCATTATCCCGACAATAGTGATAATCAGCATGACGGTGAGGGGTATCACCGCCAGATAGCCCAGCAGGCCGTAGAGTACAGATTTCAGTGGGTCGGCGCTGGCTGCGCTGGCCACTTTCACTACGGGAGCGGGGAGCAACCAGTAGAGCACCCCACCCAGAAACATTATCGACAGCAATTTCCACACAGAATGTACACCTACGTGTCGCGCATACGAGAAATTCATATGCGGCATAAAGCGGAGGTTGCCCGCGCCAAGGCTTACGTTCTCGCCGCCGATATGGGCCGTGGGGCTCTTTACTACGCGGCCGCCCACTGCGACAACATTGCCGTCGACCACAGCTTCTTGTTCGAGATAGATATCCCCCATAATTACAACCACGTTCTCGCGCACGCGGCCGCGCACGGTGGCGTTGCCGTTAAAGACAACCACGTTGGTGTCGACGGTGGTTCCTTGGGGTACCTCGGCGTCCTCGCCAAATCTGACGATGCTGTCTTGTGATGCTGCGCCGGCTAGCGCCGGAAGTAACAGCACAGCAACAAACACCGCGACAACTAAATACTTCTTCACGCAAATTCCTCCTTACTAAGTAGAGCCATGCCAAAAAGTGCAGCGGTCGCGAGGGCAAAGACAAGGGTGAGCGCGAGTGCGCTCAGCTCGTAGAAGCCAAAGGCGGTTACTATTAACCTCAGTACTAGGGCCATCGATTGCCAGAGGATTGTCACGTAACGCCACACATCCGCCGCGAGCCCAAGTTTTGGCGAGAACAGAAGGGCCCCAGTGCCGCCGAGCACCAATACCATGTAGACCGACAAAGTTGCCAGTACCCACATTAGTCTTGACTGGCTGGGCGTGTGTATGGACTGCATGACTCGAGATGTCACATCGGGTGCTTCGCGCATGTACCAGTCTGAGGCTAACAGGTTGTCGAGCAGAGGGTCATCGCGTAGCAGGAGGGCAGCGCAGGCGGGACACGACTCTAGGTGCTGTTCTACGTGTAGGTTGTCCGCAGGGGTTAAGTCGCCCGCGAGGTACGCTTCAAACTTGTGCTCTAGTTCAAGGCACTTCACCTGTCGTCCCTCCTTCTATCTTAAGATAGGCGTCTCTTAGCAGCTTCTTGCCGCGGAAGATGCGGTTTTTAACGATTGATAGTGGCTGATTGAGCAGCTCTGCTATGTGCTCGTACGAGTGCTCGCAGGCGTAGTGCAGTACAAGAACTTGCCGGTACATATCTGGGAGTGAATCTATGGCTTTCTGCAGCAGCTGGTGTTGGGTGAGCTCTATGACTATGTCTTCCGGCGAGGGGAGTTCTGCCTCATTGGGACTTACGTTCATTGCCAGGTACTTGGCCGCCGTTTGCTGTCGACGCAGTTTGTCCTTACATGAGTTAGCGACGGTAGTTTTAAGATAGGGGAGGAAGTTTAGGTCGGGCATAGCCTTAAGGCGGTTATACACCTTGACAAAAGCCTCTTGCGTCACGTCCTCTGCCTCTTCGCGGTTCTGCAGCAACTGCCAAGCAATGCTGTACGCAAGGCGCTGATAGCGCGCCACTAACACTGAATAGGTTGCCGCGTCCACGAAACCACCACACTTCCTTTTTCACTTACTATAACGCACAGCTTAGGCGTTTGTCTGAAGCTGTTGCACCACGCGCGGCATGGCGAGGGCAGGAGGATGCATGTGCAGTGTGGAAAGATATAGTCGCAGGACGCAATAAGAGCTGATTCAGGACGGTGACGCAGTGCGAGAGAGCAGCATATTAAGCGGATTCACCCTAAACGAGGCGCAGCGGCAGGCGGTAATGCACCGCGACGGGCCGCTTTTGGTTGTAGCAGGGCCGGGGAGCGGCAAGACGCGGGTAGTAACAGCGCGGGCGGCGGTGCTTATTGAAAGCGGTGTGAACCCGGCCGAGATTACGGTGGTGACTTTTACGAAGGCCGCCGCGCGGGAAATGCAGTTGCGGCTGGTGCGGCTCCTGCAGAAGGCCGACCAAAGGGCGGGGACGGTTAACATCGGTACGTTTCACGCTTTGTTCTGGAAGACGCTACGGCGCTTTGGCTTTTCCGGCGAGCTTGTAGACGACAATCTCAAGCGCAAGTGGATAACTGAGGTGTTGCGGAAGCTCGGCGAAGAAGTGCGAGACGACCAGATAGACGAGCTGCAGCGTATAATCAGCTGGCACAAGAACAACCTGCAGTCAGTCGCGGACGTCCCACCCGAGAAGAAGCTGCTGCGAGATGTGTGGGTGCGTTACGAAGAAGTAAAGACCGCCGCTGGCAGGTTAGACTTTGACGATATGCTGTTTGAGACCCATGCCCTGCTGCGCGAGAACCCACAGGCCCTGCGCCATATGCAAGCGCAGGCTCGCTACCTCCTGGTGGACGAGTTTCAAGATACTAATCGCGCTCAGTTCGAAGTGCTAAGGATGATAGCCGCCGCACACGGCAACATCTGCGCCGTGGGCGATGTCGACCAAGCCATTTACGCCTGGCGTGCCGCTAAGCCAGAGTATCTGCTAAACTTTGGCAGCTACTTTCCGGGTGCACGGCGTATCGAGCTGACGGCAAATTACCGGTCGACGCCGGCGATTGTCGGGTACACGAATCGCTTAATTGCGCGCAATTCTTTGCGCCACGCGGTCGTCGGTCGCGCCGCGCGCCAGGGCGGGGAAGCGCCGCTAAGCCTTAATCCCAGTAGCCAGCAGGCCGAGGCGGCTAGCATCGTCACTATGGTTAAGAAGCAGAGCCAAGCTGGCACTGCTCTAGAAGACATGGCTGTGTTTTACCGCGTCAACCGCTATAATCATCATCTGGTCGGCAAGTTGGTGGCAGCCAGTATTCCGTTTGTCGTGCGCGACAAAGAGCGTTTCCTTGAGGAACACTGGGTTGTGCGCGAAGTGCTATCCTTTTTAGAGTTAACGGTAAATCCAAATCAGGTTGAACCCTTCGCGCAGGTGGCGCGTCGTCAACTAAACTTGTCGGCGGAACAGGGTGCAGAGCTACAGCGCTTGTCGCAAGGCGAGGGTGTTTGGCAGCGGGCGGCGAGACTAGTTTCGCCGGAGCGTGTTTCGAAGTTCAAACTGCACTTAAGTACAGCGGCTCGTCTGGCACCTGCGGCGGCCTTGGACTACTATCTAGAGGAAATGGGGTTTCGCCGCTATCTGCAAAACTATGCGGCGCATCGGGGGGTAGCGCGCGGCGAGTACACCGAAATCTGCGAGGAGCTAAGGCTAGAAATGGAGTCCTTTAGCTCCGTACCCGCATATCTGCAGCATGCCAAAGAGCGCGCGCGGGTGTTAGTCCAAGCGCGCAGCGAAGATGCCGTGCCGGGGAAGCTAAACCTCATGACGCTTCACGGTGCCAAAGGGCTGGAGTTTGAGGCCGTGTGGATTATAGGGGCAGTAGAGGGGTTGTTGCCGCACAGTTTAGCAGAGCATCCCGAACAGCTCGAAGAGGAACGCCGCTTGTTCTACGTCGGCTGCACGCGGGCAAAAAACAGGCTGTGCATAACTTCGCCTAAGCAGATTCGCGGTCGCACCGTGGCGCGGTCACGCTTTGTGGCAGAAGGGTTGACCGCCGCCCGCACTGGCAGTACGCCGTGAAAGCGGGGAAGCTGCGGGTTCGCCGATTTGATGAACTTGCACAATGTAGTGAGCAAAGGGATGAATGGTCTTGTCACGGGGCATTTCGATTTTCAGCAAACTTCACAGCACAGGATATGGCTGCTACAAGGCTGGATGGGCTAGCCGTTCCCTTGTAAGCTATGTCCATTGCGGTGCCGTGGTCAACTGAGGTACGGATAATTGGCAAGCCTAGCGTGACATTGATACCGGACACTGCATCCCATTTTTTCTCAACTCTATTATAAACGAAACCTTCCATTTTCAGCGGAATATGTCCTTGGTCGTGGTACATGGCTACCACGATATCATACCATCCGCCCCTAGCTTTTGGAAATATTGTGTCCGGCGGGATAGGTCCTTCTACGCTTATGCCCTCTTTCCTTGCCCTTTCAATAGCGGGGATGATTTCGTCGATTTCCTCGGTGCCAAACATTCCCGCTTCTCCGCTGTGGGGGTTAAGCCCGGCCACCCCTACTGCAGGGCGCTTAATCCCAAGGGTTCTGCAGGCTCTATCTGCCAGCACGATAACTTCGTAGACGCGATGTTCTTTCACGCGTTCACATGCTTCCCGCAAGGAAACATGAGTCGATACGTGAACTACCCGCAGATCATCATGGGCGAGCATCATAGCATATTGAGTAGTCCCGGTCAGGTGAGCATAGATTTCGGTATGACCTGCATAGACGTGTCCAGCTAAGTTGATCGCCTCTTTGCTCAACGCGTTTGTTACTGTTGCGTCAATGTCACCGCTCAATGCTAAGGTGATGGCTTTTTCTACATAGCGATAGGAAGCCGCACCATTAGCGGCCGTGAATCTACCGATATCCACCTTGTCCATTGAAATGGCACCCATGTCGAATACGTCTATGATCCCATGCTTGAAGCGGGCTGAACTGACATCACTGACCGAATTAACGTTGAGATCGTTGCTGCCGACAATTTCAAGTGCTTTTTGCATTACAGGCACATCACCAATAATGATCGGCCGACATTTCTCGTATATTGCGGAATCGCGCAAAGCCTTTACCGAAATCTCGGGACCTATGCTTCCCGGGTCACCCATAGTTATGCCAATAATCGGCTTGCCCTGTTTCATAATGCAACACCCTCCGTCAACCTACGTGTAGGCTGTGATTTTGTTTTTGCTATGATTATCATGATAATATCTGTCGCGGTTAGCCACTGCAATCTGCGGAACCAAGGTTGTTCGTACATTAATGAAACAATTAGCGTAGGGGAGGAGATGGCATGCGGAAGCTGAGGATCTTGGTTGTCGCTCCTTATGCAGGGCTTAAAGACATGTTCATGAGTATTGGGGAAAATCGTGATGATTTAGAGATTACAGCCTACCAGGCCGATTTGGAGGCAGGAGCTGATCTCGTTCGGCAGCTTGATGAATCTGAGTACGACATCATCATCTCACGGGGTGGCACGGCCAAGCTGATCCGGGACACTGCCCAACTACCGGTAATCGAAATTGCGCTCTCGCACTACGACCTCATGGGTGTTATGAAGCTAGCCGAATCCCACATCGGTAAATGTGCCATTGTGGGATTCCCCAACATATGCAAAATGGCCAAGGTGTTGCGCGACATCCTCCAAAGCAAAGTGGAAATTGTGGAGATCGAAAGGACGAATGACGTTTACGGTGCCATACAAACCCTAGCAGAGAAAGGGTACACCATGATTTTTGGGGACACAATCTCCTTTACTGAGGCGCAAAGACAGGGCTTGACAGCTGTCTTAATTACATCCTCTCGAGAAAGCGCACTAACAGCTGTTGAGGAAGCTGTAAGCTTCTACCGTAACCTTGAAAAGATTAGGGGTCAAAATCAGATGTTACACCAAGCCACCCGCTTAGGTGGCGGCGGTGTCATTATCTTTGCAGAGCGCGACCCTATATTCAGTAACATAAAGAAGGATAAGGAACTATTCTTAAGAATTACACGGGAAATGAATCCCACTGTTCTCAGAAATAGTAGGCATACCTTAGTACAGAAGGTGGATAATCGTAATGTCAAGGTCTCAGGCCACTTAGTGCAGATAGACGGCACGACATATTGCATCTACTTGATCGAACAGGTGGACCGGGGTGAGAACCATGTGATTCCTGGGGTGTACGCTATTGTTAAGCAAGACTTACACGGGAGCTATTTTAGTTTGAATTCCAGCTACGACTCAAAGCTGCTGCAGGACATTGACCGTTGCCGGAATAGTAGGTTGCCGGTGATAGTTGTCGGCGAAACCGGTACCGGTAAAGAGCGGGTGGCTAACATGCTTATTTCTGGGAGGGGGAAAAGCTACTGCATCGACTTTGACGAACTCGATACCAAGGGCCTCGCTCACCTTTTGGGCAGCACTGACTCGTGTTTACTTCTTAAGGAACGCACGGTGTGTTTCAAAAACATCCATAGCCTAACTGAAGAGCGGCTACAAAGGCTGCTCGCTTTTGTGGAAAGTAGCCAGCTTCATCTTAGGAACCGCCTGATTGTCACTTTGACTACGCGCCTTTCCGACCTGCACCATAAGTATGCCTACCGTGCGTTTAACAGTCGTATGCCCAGCCTCACCATAAAGCTGCTCCCGCTGCGGGAGCGAGCGGAGGATATCCCAGGGCTTTTAGGAGCCTTCCTCAATGAGATCAACGTCGTACACGGCCTCAACATACTGGGTTGCGAACCAGAAGGGATTGCCATGCTAAAGCAGTTTCCCTGGGAGCACAACCTTGGCCAGCTAAAGCGAGTGCTAAGCACGCTGGCTTCCATAACTAAGGGTTCCTACATTTCGGCACATGATGTGAAGTGGGCACTTGATAATGAAGGGTGGAAGCAAATACTCCCTGCGACGGGTCAGGTTAGTGTAAACACCAAACAACCAATTGAAAAAATTACACATGATATTCTGGCGGCCGTTTTGAGGGAAGAGGGCATGAACCAGACTAGGGCGGCCAGAAGGTTGGGGATAAGCCGCACAACCCTTTGGAGGATGCTTCAAAGAGGGAGTGGTTAACCAGAAGTTGCGTCAGTGAAAAAACGTTTCATAGTGAAACGTTTTTTTTGCGCATAGATATAACTGACTATCGCAACTGATATTACAATTACAACAAGTCCATTGTCATGAGCTAAATGTTGAAGTAAGGCGGGAGCGGGACAAATGAGCCGACTTTTAATAATCGCGGATGACATTACAGGTGCCAACGATACTGGGGTTCAACTGGTGCGGCGCGGCATTGACACCGTAGTAACCTTAGATGCGAGCGCGGTTGGGGGACTGCCGAAGAGCTATGTTTTGGATACAGAAAGCCGTGCTTTACCCGGAGAAGAAGCCTTTGCCGTCCTAGAACAGCAGCTGCAAATCATAGACTGTTGTGCATTTTCGCATGTGGTCAAAAAGATCGACTCCACCCTGAGGGGGAATGTCGCGTACGAAGTTTTTGCTACAGATAAGGCATATGGGAGCGACCTGATAGTATTTATGCCGGCATTCCCAAATATGGGGCGTACGACTAGGAACGGCGTACACATGCTGAAAGGTAAGAGGGTTACTGAAACTGAAATAGCCCGTGACCCAAAGACGCCAGTTAAGGAGGATAATCTGCGTAGCATCCTCAAGTCTGTTTACAGCGAAGAAGTAACCAACATTGGGGTCAAAGAGATTGAAGAGGACAGGATTGATTTTGGGGAAGGTAGGGTATTCACGTCTGATGCCATAACCAATGAGCACATGGAGGCTGTGGTGTTGGCTGCACTCAAATCAGGAAGGAAGAAGATTCTCTGGGTTGGCTCTGCAGGGATTGTCGATAGTCTGATGCAGGTTGAAGCCCCTCAATATCCGGCTCTCGCTGTGGTTGCCAGTATGAGTGAAACAAGCCGTGAGCAAGTGAGGTGTGCTGAAGAAAACGGTGCGGTACTTGTGCCCATATCATGGCGGGATCTGTTTCGCGAGGAGTATTCGAGCTATGTCGACCTAGCCACGCGAGTCATCAAGGACGGGAAAGATGCTGTGTTGGTGTCTGTGGCCTGTTTTGATAGAGATGAGGTCGCTCAGTCTCAGGCTGAAGGCGAGAAGTTGGGGCTTTCTGCTGTTGATGTGGGGCGAAAAATCCAAGCGGGCATTGGCAAAATAGCCGTCGATGTTGTGGGTAGTACGAGAATCTCAGGCATATTTTTGACAGGCGGAGATACCGCCATGGGGTTTTTCGACCGCCTCGGTGCAAGGAGTTTTGACATCATTTCAGAAGTGCTGGTCGGGATTCCGCTCATGAAGATGGTTGGCACTAAGTGCGATGGAATGAAGGTGATAACAAAAGCGGGTGCATTTGGGAAGCAAGATGCCATTGTCCATTGTCTCAGAAAGCTCAAAGAAAAATAGGTCGAGGGGGGAGTCATGGTAGGCTACGAAACATATCCATAAGATGCTGATCGGAAATGATGGCTCACGTCAAGTAAAGGAGGATAGGCAATGCCAATTCTATCAACAGTAAGGAAAATACCGGGCGGGCTGATGGTTGTACCTTTGTTTCTGGGGATTCTAGTGAACACATTTGTACCTAGTGTTATAGATATCGGCGGGTTCACTACAGGGCTTTGGAGAACGGGTGTGCCAGCTATCTTGGGCTTGTTCCTGTTCTGCAATGGCGCGCAAATAAACGTAAAGCAAGCGGGTCAGCCCCTCTCGCGCGGTGTGATTTTAACTATTGTCAAGTTTGCCATAGGGGCGCTCCTCGGCATTCTGATTGACGCAGTGTGGGGGCCGTGGGGAATATTAGGGATCACCCCCCTTGCCATCATCGCAGCGTTAACTAACTCTAACGGCGGGCTGTACGCTGCCCTCTCTAGTCAATACGGGGACCCCAACGACGTGGGTGCCGTTTCAGTCCTCTCGATAAACGATGGCCCGTTCTTAACTATGGTGGCTCTAGGTGCAGCTGGCATGGCCAATATCCCGATTATGGCGCTTTTAGCGGTGATCTTACCTATCGTTGTAGGGTGTGTGTTGGGTAATCTCGATGAAAATATAAGGACTTTCCTTGAGCCGGGCACTAAAATGACTATACCGTTTTTTGCCTTTCCGTTGGGAGCCGCACTCAACCTTTCACAATTAGTGCAGGCGGGTGGCCCGGGAATCATTCTTGGTTTGCTGTGCGTTGTGCTTACAGGGTTTGGTGGGTATTACGCACTCAAGCTTATCCGCCACCCGAGTCCGGCAGTTGGGGCTGCTATAGGTACGACCGCGGGCAACGCGGTTGGAACCCCCATGGCCTTGGCTGCTGCCGACCCTGCCTTGGCAGAATTAGCTACCTCTGCTACAGTGCAGATTGCTGCGGCTATCATTGTAACCGCCATCCTGTGTCCGTTACTGGTCAACTTCCTAGACAAGCGTGACAAAGTCAATACAAGGCCTATGGTAACCGCTGATTAGTCTCGAGAACAAAATGATGAAGGAAGGTGCTCGCAATGCTCAAGTTCGCAGTCGTGGCGCATGAAAATGACAATGTAGCAACGGCAGTAAAAGACCTGCAAAAAGGCGAGACCGTGTTGTTGGATATAGGTGGTAAGGCACAGAGCGTTACTTTGCAGGAAAAAGTTGCCTTTGGGCACAAGTTCGCAGTCGCCTTTATACCAAAAGAAGGGAAGGTAATTAAGTATGGGGAAATAATCGGACATGCCATCGAAGAGATCCCTATAGGCCATTATGCACACGTTCATAATATCGTAAGCGACCGTGGACGCGGAGACTTGGAGGTAAGGGGACAGTGAAGCTTTATGGATATAAGAGAGCGAACGGCGCTATCGGTATACGCAATCACCTTGCAGTCATCCCTGCTTCCATTTGCGCGCTTGAGGTTTGTAAACGGGTAGCGGATAGTGTGGAGGGCGCAGTCTATCTAGAAAATCAGCACGGGTGCTGTCAGATAGGGCCTGACTTAGACTTGACTGCAAAAGTGCTTATAAATTTGGGGAAAAACCCAAATGTGGGCGCAGCCCTGATCATAGGGCTGGGCTGCGAAGGCATTAACACAGCAATGGTCGCAGCAGAAATCGCTACTACCGGGAAGCCAGTGGAATATCTTCTAATACAAGAGAACGGCGGCACTATGCAAACACAGGCCAAGGGATTAGCTATTGCGCGTGCAATGGCGACTAGTCTAAGCCAGATGCAAAGGAGCGAGATATCTCTTGCGGACATCTTCCTGGCAGTCGAGTGTGGCGGGTCTGATACAACCAGCGGTTTATCTGCAAACCCGGCCGTTGGATATGCCTCAGATAAGGTCGTAGACAGCGGTGGCATATCCATGTTTTCGGAAACAACGGAGTTTATCGGCGCGGAGCACATACTTGCTAAGCGTGCCGTAAACGAGGATGTTGCCAGACGTATAGTGAATTTTGTCAAGGACTGCGAAGCCAAAGCTAATACCATGGGTGTTGATTTGCGTACAGGGCAGCCTACTCCCGGCAATATTCAGGGCGGACTTACTACCATTGAGGAAAAGTCACTTGGATGTATATATAAGGGCGGGTCTAGGCCGATACAAGGTATGTTGGACTACGCCGATATGCCGGACAAAAAGGGATTATGGCTCATGGACACACCAGGCCAAGACATCGAGTCGATTACCGGCATGGTGGCGGGAGGCGCGCAAATAATAGTGTTTACCACGGGGCGCGGTACTCCGACAGGCTCGCCTTTAGCACCTGTCATCAAAGTATGCGGCAACTCCGAAAACTTTAAGAAAATGCAGGACAACATTGACATAAATGCTGGAACGATCATTGACGGCGAAAAAACTATCGCTCAAGTTGGTGAGGAAATCTTCAGGGAGATTTGCGAAGTTGTGAACGGTAAGTATACCAAAGCGGAATCGCTTAAACACCGTGAGTTCGGCATCTACAAGATGATCTCAACATTCTAGGTTTGACTGTAGTGGTTATGGACAGTACTCCTTTCGGGTCATGACAAATGCATAGGAGTCCATCGTGGACATCCCCCCCGTGGTAGACATCTGCCGCTGGGGGTCCTTTTTTAGATCAACAGCAGGTACCTCCATTTGAAGGCCCCGAACCTTGGGCGCGGTTAATCACCGAAATTTGTAGCGCTACCATAACGTCAAGTGCGGCCTTGTGAAGCAGCTCGTCGTAACTAGCAACTGCCGTTGCATCTACGATAACAGTCGCTTCAGGTAAGGCCGCCTTGGCGATTACGGCGTTAGATAAAACACAGATGTTTGAAACTAATCCCGCGAACTCCACGCGAGCATAATTGCCGTTCTGTAAATACTGGGCTAGCTCTAGGGACCCAAAAGCGCCCTTTTCGATGCGCATATCAGTTGGTAGCGCACTGTCACCCACCATGCCGTAAAGCTGCCAGCCGGGGGTACCTTTGGTGCAGTGTCGAACAGGCAGATTGCGGCCTTCCTGTGTAACCAAGTAGTCATCAGCGTGAGTGTCCATGGTAAACAAAACTTCGTGGCCGCCTTGGCGATAGTGTTCCACCTTGGCAGCTATAACTGCGTCAAGCTCCTTGGCTTTCGGAAAACCTAGCGTCCCTTCAACAAAATCGTATTGGTAGTCCACAACTACAAGCAGGTTTTTCAAGGTGCACGCCTCCTTTGGAACAGTATACTAGAGGGACTGTATGCAGGGAAAGTATCCCACTGAGCAGAATATGGACGGTAATACAGTGGGGTGGGGGAACCCACAAAGGGGGAGTGTCATGCGCGAACTCATGCATGCGCTGCGTGCGCTAGCGCTACTGCTGCTAATCGCGGCTATCCTGTTCATTATTAGCCAAGTAGCGCACGTTGTGTCGCTCGCTTACGCCGTGCATCCTCTGCTCGGCTATTTTGTCTTGGTCGCAGTGCTTGTAGCTATCGCCCTCTTGGTCATCTTCCCTATAGTAAGGCTCTTTAGCCTGTCGCCTGCGCTTAGTCTACCTGCCGAAACAAGCGGGCCTAAGCACAGTGCGTACATGCAGAGCCTAGCGGCGAGGCTACAGCGAAACTCACTCACTAGGCACTTAGCGATTTCTGCCGCTGACCCGGCAAGCATCGATGCTGCGCTGGCTATCCTCGACCGCGCTGCGACGGAAAAAATCGTGGGTATCGCCAAGGCGACGTTCTTGTCGACGGCGTTGTCGCAAAACGGTAAGCTCGACGCCTTTATTGTGCTGGTAGCGCAGGCTAGGCTTATCTGGCGTGTGGCGTGTGTGTACAACCAACGGCCACACCCGCGGGAGCTGCTGCGACTTTATACTAACGTAGGCGCTTCCGTGCTGGCTGCGGCCGAGTTTGAAGACACCGAGCTCTTGGAAACCCAACTGGAGTCGCTCTTTGTGGAGATTCTCGGCCAAAACCTGCCTATGGTGAACAGGGTTCTCTCCCTTGTGCTCGGCTCGGCCACTCAGGGCGCGGGGAATGCGTTGCTGACCTTGCGCGTTGGGCTTATCGCCAAGGGGTATTGCGCCGCAAGGTCGAAAGCAGACCTCTCGGCCATACGTAGGTCTGCGGCGATACAAACGGTGCCCTTGTTTGCCGGCATTTTAAAGGATTGTGTCGCTCGCTTTGGTGGGGCAGTTCTCCGTGCCGTAAAGCGGACCGGAGTAGCTACAGCAAAAGCAGCAACCCAATCGGCCAAGGCTAACTCGGCACGTGCCGTGCAAGATGCCGCAGATGCGGGCAAAAAACTGAGTGACATAGTAACACAAGTCGGCTCGCATGTAGCAAGACGAATCGGCGGGGTAACGCAGCTTGGCAAGGACAAACTCAGGCTGCCATAGCTCACGCTATTGCAGCCCGATACTCTCTTGCTCCACACGTACTTTGCGGGATAACATCTCCAAAAGCAGTGGGCGCCATTCCAGATACCGTTCATCGTGGAGGAGAGCCTGTAGCCTAAGGGCGTAACTCTGCTCAAAGGATAGGCCCCGCTCGGCGTACTCCCTGTAGGCAGCGACGTCCATCAGGTAAGGGCGCAACGACGGGAAGAACGTTTCTTTTAGGTGCTGAAAGATGCGTATGCCACCATAGTCGATATCCCCCCAGTGGTAGACTTCTGCTGCGGGGGTTTTACTTATTAGCGTCACGGCGAGCTTGGCAAGCAGCTGCTTGGTGCCGCTGTGAGGAAAGCCGCCGGTGTAAACTACCAAGCCCCAACGGGATTGTTGGTGCTGAGTGACTTGGTAGTATGTCGTAAGGTTCTCCACGGTCAGCATTGGTTTGGTCGACAAAGAGGTGATGCTGAGCTCCTTAATGCTCTGATGGGCGAGGCCGAGCCCGCCGGGGAAGTTCACAAGGCTAGATGCTATTCCGTTAAGTGTGAACTCGAGCTCACCGGCTAGCAAAGTCAGCTTGGGGTGCACCACTAGATTGACGCTGTCGAGGTATTCCTCGTCGGTTTCGTATTCGGCCGGGCCGTGTGCGCGCAAGACTTGGAGCAAGACTTTCTCAACCCGCTGCTCAAACTCCTTGCTATCGCCTAGGACGCGCTGGCTAAAGACACGGCGCGGCGTGCTTTCGGTCAGGGAGGGGAGAGCTAGAAGTACTCTGACCAAGCTGCAATAGAGGTCGGGTGCGTCTAGGTCGAGCCCGGCAGCTTTGCGGGCACTAAGAGCTGCATCTGTGCTCTGTGCCCAGTCGGCCACCCAGCCCCACGGGTGCGCAAGGAGTGGCTCCAGGATAGTACGCATGGAGCTAAGCTTACTTGCCTTCGGAGTAAGTCCCGCCAGTTCGTAAGCTCGGTCGAGCGCGCCTAGTTCTAGGTACACGCGCGTGACTTCGGTTCGCTCGCGATATTTGGGCCAGGCTAGCGCAACTACGCCTTCTGCCTCTAGCTCCAAGAGAGCTGCGTTAATGGCCTCGCGCTTGGCGTAATCCATTTCGTCATTGTAGTCGCGCGCGAGCGGGGAATCGCCGATGCTCCACTGCGGCCGTCTCCTGCCTAGGTTGCCTGCCTGAAAGGCTGTGCTGGCCTCATATTTACTCAACAGGGAAGAGAGTATGATGTACTTGTAGCTCTGCGGCTCTGTCGTCATTGGCTACAGCCACCTCCTCTTGCGCCAGCATGTCCACAAAACACGTGTACTGGGTGCGACCTACAAGCAGCGTGGTGGTCACTTCGGGGGCCATATGCTGCAGTTTCTCATCGGGGACAGCCGCAATAAGCTGTAGATTTAGCTTTTTTATCAGGCGGAGACTCGTCCTAATGCGCTGCTCGTCCATTTTGTTGAAGGCCTCGTCGAACACCACTAGGCGCATGGTCTTGCCGTTGGTGTAAAGTTGGTTAAAGGCAGCGAGGATTATGATGTAGAACGGCGTCTGCGTTTCGCCGCCTGATTTTTCGCGCAGCACCTTAGAGAACTTGTACTGCGCGCCTTGGCTGGTGACGACAATATCAAAGTCGAGGTAGCGGCGGTAGTCCGTAAACTCCTCTTGTGTGTCGGCGTCGCCACGGATAAGTTGCTCAAACAGGTTTTGCAGTGCCGTAGCCCTTTCGTCGTCGGGCAGCGCAAACAGGGAGTCGCGCTCGGCGAGCGCGTCGTCCATAATGCAGTCGTAGAACTGCCGGTACTTATCGCTGGCACGCACTTCAAAACGGTATCGGTCGTCACTAAAAGGGAAGTTATGCAGGGCACTGTTGATGCGGTCGAACTCGCGGCGTGCCTCTAGAATCGCCTCGCGCATTTTGTGCATGAAATGGGACTTAAACTGGTCTTCGGCTTGACGCTGTGCGTCCGCGAGTTTGCTTTGGTAGGCAGGAATGTCTATACCGCCGATGCGGGAGAGGATTTGCTGGTAAGTGTCGTTGTCTTCGGCGGCATGGTCGCCGTTAAATGTGTAGCGGAGATTGTACGTGTGACGAGCATCACGCAGTGCCTGAAACTCGTTGTCGCGACGGGTGATATTGCCTTTTTGGTTGTTCTCCCAGTTGACGATGCGCGCGGCAAAAGTACCGGGGGTCTTTAGGGCTTCGGCCAACCGCTCTTTAGCCAGCGTGGCTAAGTCTGCCGGGTGCTCCCCGACCCACTGCTCTATGGCCAGCTCTGCTTGCCGCAAGGCGAATTCGCGGTTGCGCAGTTCCCCTGTAAGGGAGTTAAGTTTCGTCCCTATGGTAGCCTTGCGTTCCGTGAGTTTGTCGTAGGTGCTGCCGAGTTCACTCTTTTGCCTAAGCCAGTAGTCTGCCTCTGCCTCGAGAGCCTTCAGCTCGGTGACGTCAAGTGCAGCTAGCTGACTAGCCAAGTCCTTGACCGACGCTTCGAGCTCGGCGATAGTTGTCGGCAGGTGGAGTTGCTCGGCCATGGCTTCATAGCGAGCCCGCTTCTCGGACAGCTTGGCGGAGGTAGTGCTAAGCCACTTGAGAGCCGTGCCGAGGGCAGACAGCTCAGCCTCTACTAATTCTAGGCTACGCCCCTTTTGTTCTAGCTGCCGCACGATGGCTTGCGCGCCGATATAGGGGACTTCGAAGCGCTCGCGGGGTATCTGCCTAGCGACGAGGTTGCTATAGGACATGCAGGTTTTGGTCACGGCATGGGTGTGACGGCGCAGGTCTTGCTCGTCGTCAGCGCACATGACGCGGCCGAGAACATGGTGGATGCGGGCGCGTGCTACGGCGTTTTGTGTGTCGAGGAACTCGGCAAGGGAGCCTGTTCGCACAGAACCGAGGTGTTTTTGCTCCTTTTCGGTATCTACCAGGCCCACGCCGTCAAGGTTGTGGGTGCGCTTCTCGCGCTCGTAAATACTTAAAGCTTCTGCGAAAGCGTGCGGTTCTACCAGCAAGTCGAAGCGCTGGGTGTTAAGATAGCCTTCGATTGCGTCACGCCAGGCCTCATCGCGAATCTCAAGTTCTTCGCAGAGCACCCATACTGGCGAACGTGCGCCAAGTCGCTCGGTTAAGATGGCTCTTAGGGTGCGCAACTGCTCGCCGTAGGGGCGCTGTTTCTTGCGCAGGTTCTCAATTTCCGTGCGGAGCTGCTGTGCCTTTTTCTCCATTTCACCAATCGAGCTTTTCAGCAAGGCCTCCTGTCCCACCATGCGGCTATAGAGGTCGGCGAGGTGTTCACCTGCGGAGCGGAGTTTTGTCGCACTGTCTGCGGTAGATTGGTGTGGCAGGTTAGCTAGGCATGCGGCTATAGCCTGCAACGTTTCTATGTCGCTAGCGTCCCACCGCCAGGCTGCAGTGCCTTGGTGACTAAGGAGCTCGGTGATAAGGCTATGCTCGCGCCGCAATGTGTCGCAGAGCGTGCGCAAAGTCGCTTGCTGCCTGGCGAGTGTTTCTTCTGCCGCTGCCCGGTCCTTTTCTAGCTGTCTTTGCAGGTGGAGAGTGCCGTGGCTGTCGCGCTTTTGCCGCGCTTCTAGGTAGTTTCTCTCGGCCTCGTCACGGTCCTCTCGGGTTAGGTCTAGCAGGGATTGCACTTCGTCGTAGGCGGTTTGCTCCCGCTTAATAGAGTCCTTGGTGTGCAGGATGTCGTCTTGTCGCTCTTGTGCCTTTAAGCTCCGTATGACGTAGTCCTGCTGCTTAATTGTGTCGCGCAGTTGGGTGTAGTTGTCGTAGCGCGCGGCAATCTTGGTGAGATGCGTGCGGCGCTCCTCTAGGTCGCGCAAGTCACGCTGGTATCTCTCGTGCAGCTCAAAGTTTTCTCTGAGGAGGCCAAGCTGTAGTTCTCGCTTTTCAAGGATAAAGCTATAGACAAAGTCGCGGATGTCGTCTAAGGGCTTAAACGAGAGAGCGCGGCAGAACACCGAGAAGAAGCGGCTCTCTAGCTGACCGAGGCGGTGGCAGAGGGCATTTTGGTAGCTTGACTTGGTGCGCTCAAAGATGCTTTTTCGGGAGTTGTGCTTGCGCCTAAACTCCTCGCGTGTACACCAGTGGCCGCTCGGGCCCTTTAAGGTTAGGTCCTCTAACCTGCACTTGTCGATTATAAAGTACTCGTCGTGGATGGCATCGTCGCGGTGTACGTCTAGCACTACTCCCACCACAAAGCTCTCGCGCTGCTTGTCGTCGCGAAACTCGGCGATGATGTAGGAAGTAAATTCGTTTTCGCGTACATGGGCGCGTTCTTGGCTGCCGATTTTGCCGCGCAGGTAGTTTATGAGGCTGCGCTTAGCGTCTTCGTGCGCCGCAGAGTTAAAGCGGATTTGGTGCTTGTTGGCCACGAGAAGAACCTGCAGGGCATCAATAATGGTAGATTTGCCTGCTCCGGTCATGCCCGTGAGGATGGTCTGAGTTCCGAAGTGCAGGGTCTCGTCAGGAAAGTAGTGCCAGTTAATTAGTCTAAGCTTCTTCAGCCACTTCACTCTCGGGCTCACCTCCTTCGTCTTGGGTGTAACGGGCAATGCGGTGGGACAGGTCTTCAATTTTTTCGGCGCTGACGGCGTGTAAGAGCGAATGGTAGAGGGTAAAGCGGCAGTCGTCAGAGCGCAGGTCGGTATCTAGCGGCCTAAACAGGCTGTTGCGAACACCTAGCTTAATTAGGTCTTGCAGGCGAGTCTTGTTGACAAAAGGTATTTGGAATGTGGCGTACTTGGCGCGAATCTCATGTAGCGAGACTAGGGGGAAGTCGCTTAAAGCTAGTTCCGACCGCTTCTCTTGGTACAGGAGGCGGAGGACGAGAATCCAAATGCTCTCCTCCCGCGTCAGGCGTAGGCGGTGGAGCGCCTCAGGCGAATGCACGAAGACGCAGTCATGGCGGTCATCAAGCACGAAGTTCCATCCCAAGGCCTTAAAGAAGTCGTCGAGGGTGGCCCTATGGCGCCTAGCCAAATGATAAAGCTCTGGTTCGCGGGCTTTAACGAGGATGTTTACGCTCAGCAAGCGGTTAACGATATCCCGCATCTGCTCTTTTTCGTTTTCGCTAAGTCCTGCGAACATGGGCACTCCCTCCTTTGGGTGAAGTCCTGACTAGCTTGTGATTCGTAAACGTATAGGGCCCATGCCTTGCTACCGGGGCGTCGGGAGAACGCCTTATTCTGTAGCCGCTCTTGCCGTCGTTCCCATAAAGGTAAGCAAAGGCCATGTACACGAAATCTTCGGTAGAGCTTGGGGCTAGGTCGGCCATAGATATTAACTCGCGGTCGCCCATGCGCGCCAAAATAAAGTCTGCCACCTTGGCCGGTGTGATGGCGTTGCTTAGCCGCGCGAGGTTTAAGTCGCGTTGTCGCTGCCGCAGTTGTGCCGGGATGACAACTTCGGTGGGGGTCTCTGGGGCGAGGGGAGGCCGCTTCTTGCGTGGCGGCAACAGTGACGCGTTAGTTAGCTGGGTAACGCCAAACAGGCTAAAGGCCGCAGTGATGTCGGCCGCGGGGTGGCGGGCTACCCACTCTAGGATCTGCCCAAGCCGCTTGTCTAGCCCTTGACTGTATTGGCCAAGATAGCGGGCGCGGTCGAAGGAGGCCCTGATGTATTGGTGGTGGCGGAGGTCAATCTGGTTAAGCGTATCGTCTAGGTTGCGGTAGGCTTCTTCAATGTAGAGCAGTGCGGAGCGGATTTGCTCTTCCGCCTTGTTCTCCGCAATGTCTTCCTGTGTGGCGCTTTGCACTAGCTCCCGCAAGGACGGGGGATCAATAAGGTAGTTCTGCACGGTCTCAAGGATTTTTAGCCGGTAGCGCGAGACGTGGTCGGACGTCTTCAGTCGGTGGTAGCTCCGGTCTACCACCTTGGCCTTGTATTCGTCAAAGTGGTAGTCGAGCACTTCTTCGATGGAGTTCTTCTTGACAACCTCTTCCATATGGCTGCGCATATTGTGCGTGAGTTCGCGGAGCGCATTGATGAACTTACGGGTGGTGTCTTCGGCTTCAAGGATGGCATAGCCGGGGCGGTCGGTTTTGTTGGACAGAAGAGTATAGGTGACAAACGCAAAGCGCTGATACTCAACTGCGCGCTGGCTACAAAGTTCTTTCAGCACCTCAAGAATGCGGCTAGAATATCGAGGTAGCACGACATACCGCTGGTAATTGGCCCTGTCCTCAATGTCTATCCAGCCATAGAGCTTAAGCTGCCTAAGCAAGGTGCCTGCTCTGGCGCGGAATATGTCAATTTCAGTTAGGTCCTCAGAGGGTGGAACGGCATCACCGTCCAGTTGATCTAGTGTTAACCCGGTGGGCGCGGTGGTCTCCAGCAACTCCTGCAGTGCGTCGCGCAGGACATCATACGGAATGCCGAACTGATTGGCCAAGTAATGCTCGTACAATAATAAAACTGCTTCGGCGTAGACCTTGCGGTTAGGTGACGCCAGCAGAATAAAAAAGCGCTCGGGCATTACGTCAAACAACTTCATGGGCGGCCTCCTAACGGTTCAGGGGGAGAGACGTATCTTATTTACTTCGACACGCTGCGACAAACCCCCTGCAGACGAAGCAAAAGGGACGGAGCTTTTTGCTTCACAGCGCAGTGTGTTCCACTTGACCCGCGTATACACAAAGTACATACTCATGCTGAGGTGATAAGCACTTAGCTCGTTGGCAAAGAGGAGATAAAGGAGGACGTGACGATGTTAATCGTAGACATGGCTCGGTTAAGTAAAGACCAGATAACGCAAGCGGCAGAGATTCTGACGCAAAGCATCCCCATAGGGTGGCCTACGCTAGAGGATGCGCTGCTAGAGATTCACGAGCGGCTAGTGCCCGAAAACACTATGCTAGCTGCCGTCGAAGGCGACCTAGTGTTAGGTTGGGGCGGGATTTTAGCCCCCAGCTACGATGGCAATGTCTTTGAGCTGCATCCGCTGGCAGTTAGTCACGATGCGCGGGGCAAAGGCGTCGGCCGTGCAATTGTGCTGGCTCTAGAGGACGCGGCGAGGCAAAAAGGAGGGCTAACCATCTACCTTGGGGCTGACGATGAAAAGCCTGGGGGGGAGACGTCGTTAGCCAATGTAGACTTGTATGATGACCTGCCGCACAGGCTGGCCAGTTTTAACCCGGGAACACACCAGTCGGGGTTTTACATGAAGCTCGGGTACAAAATCATAGGGGTTATGCCGGACGCTAATGGTTATGGCAAGCCCGACATCATCTGGGGCAAGCGGTTGTGATCATTCGATTGCATTTTTTCCCACCCATCTCTGCGCCGCCGCCCCTACCGCCGCAAAGACAACACCCAGTTAGTCCAACTTATAATTGTAGAAGCTCTACGATCAAAAGTGCTCTCTGCCTCCAAGCCGAAAAGGTTGCATGTTTTCATGACCGCCACTACATCATCCCGCGACGGCATTTTCCCATAAGACAAATGGAGTCTCAGCACTTCGTTAAATGCCCTATGACGCAATATACAGTGAACCATGAGCAATTGCCTGTCCCTATACCCCAGCCTCAGCAAATTCCGGCCCTCCGAGGTCAGTGAGTACACGCCATCGTTACCGCTCCCGGGCTTCGCTATTAGACCAAGGTACCTACCCGCATTGGCGTAATAATCGGACTGCCGAGGGTCAAAGGCATAGTTAAGGCTGACATCCTCCTTCGTCATGTCCCCCTGCCCGAGTAGTTCACAGAGATTTATTACCCTTTCTAGGCTATCTGCCTGTGGAAATGGAAGGTCTGGCTCCGGGATTAGCTGTACGCTACGCATAATACTCAAAATATCGTCCAGCGTGATGCTGACGGGCTCAAGGCTATAATGCTTATGCTTAACAAGCACAAGAGAGTTGTAATCATCACGCGATACAAACTTGTACTCGTATAACTGGTATATCCTGTTGGAATACACCAAGAACACAGGCGTAACTTGCTTAGTCACCCTACTACTCCAGAGCCGATACGGGTAGTACAATTGTCTCACCAGAAAATCCTCTGACAGAAAGCTCTTGGCTTCAACTATGGCTAGCTGGCGAATCCCCTCGTACCCCCCATCTATCTCAACTTGGGAGTTGGTTGCTGAGAGTTCCATCGGCTGGCAGCTGTTCGTGTTCCTAATACGGTAAGAGAATATGTCGGAGCTCATCCTGCCGCTGACAGTAGGCAAAAGCTCCTCGTCCTCAAGGAAGTCTGCAATAATCCCTGAAGCGTAGGCGCAATTGAGAGCTAGCGCCTCGCTAGTTATGTCGTCAACAGTAACGCTGCTAATATGCTCTGGTAACGAGGCGGATACAATCTCAAAACTGCTCGAGACTTCAAAGCCCCTATACGCGTCAAAATGGGATATTGCGTAGCTGCCCCGGGAGATGGGTAGAATAGCGAGTCCGTTTTCCTTAAATAGCTTTGGCAGGTTTATGTGATGATCAAACTTCGTCATCAGCCGTGCTTCTCTGTACTCGTTGATCTGTGTCGCGGTGATCTCACATAGGCCCTTGGTCTTCACCTGCTCCAGAATGCGATAACGGTCGAAAAGCTTCTCCCATGCCACATCATTCTTGGTAAGTTCACCGCCCGCGGCCATAGTTCATCACCAGCACCTCTTCCACTTCGCCACGCCTATCAGCTTTAGAGTTAATAGCTCTCTTGGCCTGCACTACTTCCACGCGATACCCCGCGTACAGCTCCCTGATAAAGGCAGTGGAGGAGTTAGATAATAGGAATTTTACTCCCCTTGCCTCAAGATCGTCGCAAGTCAGCTTCAGCCTCCGCTGCTCCTCTTGATCAAAGCCACCTTTGTCATACCCTGTAAAGCTAGATGTATCTGAAACCGGGTCATAGGGCGGATCTAGATAAACAAAATCACCCTTGCTAGCCCCTAAAAGAGCTGTGGCAAAATCCAAGCATACGAAGGAGACGTTGGCCTTCCTAAAGTAACTGCTAACGGCCCGTATAGTAACCTCGTTGACGATGTTAGGATTCTTGTAATAACCGAAAGGTGTATTGAACTCGCCTGCCCTATTTACCCGAAATAAGCCATTGTAGCAGGTCTTGTTCAGGAACAGTAACCTAGACGCGCGCTGCACTGGCGTAAGCGTCGCGTACAAAGACTTGTCCCTGTCCTTCTCTCGCACTTCATAGAAATATTCCTCAGAGTTCCTATGCTGTTTCAGATCCTCTATTAAAGCATCAGACTCGTCTCTAATCACTTCATAGAGATTAATAAGCTCAGCGTTAACATCGCCAACTACTGCACGAGATGGCTGCAACTCAAATAGCACTGCTCCGCCACCAACAAAGGGTTCATAATATGTACTAAACCTCTCGGGCACGTACTTCGCTATTTCGTCTATAATCTGCCTTTTGCCACCTACCCATTTGACGACAGGGACAACTAACCTGTTTTTAGCCATATGGATCCCTCCGTATCACCATTTATGATAACAGAGATAATCACGCGGGGGTACGGAAATCTTTCATCACACACACGGAGCTGTCACCCAACCAGGCCGCTCCCGTAAGGGACTGTTTCTTCCCTGACCAGACTCATCTGAACCTCGCCCACGCGTCTCTCAGCTAGCTGCAAGTACTCTGGACTCAAATCTATGCCAATGAATCGGCGCCCCAACTCCAACGCAGCCACCCCAGTGGTGCCAGACCCACAAAACGGGTCTAAAATGAGGTCGCTAGGCTTCGTGCTAGCACGGATTATCCGTCTGAGAAGACTTAATGGCTTCTGCGTTGGGTGCTTGCCGTGGGTTTTCTCCCTTTGCGGCGTGCTGTGCATGGGCCACATACTACGCATCTGCAAGCCGCCATTCTCAGCCTTCATGGCCTCATAGTTAAAAGTGTGGCGGGACGACTTATCGCGGGCAGCCCAAATGAGCGTCTCGTGGCTAGCGGTGAAGTACCGCCCACTCAAATTCGGAGACGCATTCGGCTTAAACCAGCAAATGTCGTTAAGGATCTTGTACTCAAGGGTCTGTAGCGCGAAGCCAATGGAATAAATTGCGTGATAGGTGCCCGACACCCATATGGTCCCGTTCCGCTTCAGCACGCGCTTACATTCCGCTAACCAAGCCAGGTTGAAGGCGTGATCTTCTGCTAGCCCTCGGGATTTGTCCCATTCCCCCTTGTCAACACACACCCACTGCCCCCCATGGCAGGTCCCACCGCCGTTGCTGAGGTTATATGGCGGATCCGCGAACACTACATCAACGCTAGCAGCTGGTAAGCGCTTCATCACTTCTATGCAATCGCCCAAAAGCAGCTCGGGCATTAGATAGCCTCCTTCCGCGTCTTTGAGATGATTCTACCACAAACGCGTGTTCGTGTATACGAACTTGTGGCTTCTCACCTTTCATGCGCGACCCTCTACTTCAATGGAACTTCAGTCGGGTGACGTGCGCTATACTTGCCGTGCCGCAGAACTACTAACTCGCCGTCCCAAAGGGGAATGAAAAGCTGACCCGCATAGTAATCTAGCCCGCAGATGTGATAGAGATCCAGGCCATCGGAAGATCCTGCTAAGGTTTTAATGGAGGTTCGATCAGCGGTTATGACGCGGATTGCCCTGTTCCATGTGTCCCCTACGTAAATATTGCCATGTTCATCGAGGGATAGTGACCATGGTCCGTCAAAATACGTGTTGGGGTTACTGCCGAAGGTGGCACTAATCGGCTCACCACCGTCCCCATCATACCCTCCTGAGCCAGTTCCAGCTACCGTGGTTACTGTCTCTCGCACGGTATCTATGACGCGAACAGCGTAATTGCGGCTATCTAGAACGTAGATGTTTCCGTCTGGTCCTAGGCGCAGGTCATACACCCAGTTGAACTGAGCATCCTCGCGGGCGACTGTCCCTGGCTGAAAACCCGGCACACCGTTCCCGAATGTCAGCAATAGCTCTCCCCAGGAACTGAACTTGTGGATTTTGCACCCCTTCACCTCGTTAACCCTGATGTTTCCGTGCATGTCCACTACAGAGTTCCCGAGGAACGTAATGCCGAGGGAGTGGCCGTCAATCAGGAGGCTTGCCATATTAGTTAGCCGATCTAGCTTGTATACTCTGCAGTTGCCACTACTTGCAACTAGTATGCTGCCATCTGGTGCATCGCAGACGTAATGCGGTTCCTCGAGTTCGACATGAAGATGGGGGACGCTAGCTACCACGACGTTAGGGCCTGCAGTCCAAGATAGAGCGCCCTCGTGATTCACAAGCCCTACCCAATGCTGCTCATTGTCTATGGCATACAGATTTCCGCTGGCAGTATGAAAGCCAAACTGAACGTAACCATCTCTGGGCTTTTGCTTGTCTGATCCTTCGAATTTGAGAAACTTCTCTACAATCCACTGCATAATCACACTCTCCTTACAGCAGGGTAGGACGCCCCCTACGATGTTTTCGAGATTTTCGCGCTGCTCTACGCGTCGATTGTCTTGGCTAGCAGCACTGCAGCGGCAAGCGCCATAGCCGCACCAAAGGCAAAGGGCGCTGCCGGTCCGACAAACTTCCACAGTAGCCCGGCCACTAAGCTCGCCGGCAGCAGGGATAGCCCCACTAAGGTGCCGTGCCAGCCTATTACCGTTGCTTTGCCGACGCTTGCGCCGATGTCAACGAGCAGTGCTTTCTCTACTCCTTCCGAGATACCGGCAAAGAGCCCATAGATGACAAACAACAACCACACTGCGCTTGGGGAAGAGGAAACTGCAAAGCCCGCATACACAAGTGCGTACAGCAGGTAGGCGCCAAGCAATAACGGCTTGCGCCCGATTTTGTCGGATAGTTGTCCGGCGCTGTAGGAGACGGCTGTATAGCTTAAGTTGTAGGTAAGGTACAGCAGTATAACGCTTGCCGGCAAGAATCCGATGTCATAGGCGCGCAGCAGCAGGAAGTGGTTAGAGGAGTTGCCAAGCGCAAATAGCAACGAGACCACGAAGAATCTCTTCACCGGCGGGGGGAGCTCTTTTAAGGGAGGCAACTTTTTTGCTTCAACTTTGTTTAATGCCGGCGCGTCTTTGACGGGGATAAAGCACAGCACCGCAATGGCTGCCGGGAGCAAAGACCACAGGAATACCCGCTGCAGGTGCTCCGGTGATGTCTTCACCAAGAAGAAGGCAAATAGCACGCCTACGACTGCTCCGAGCGTGTCCATAAACCTGTGAAATCCAAAGGCTGCGCCAAGCTTGCCCGGAGCCGCAGACTCAGCAATTAGGGCGTCGCGCGGGGCTCCGCGCACCCCTTTGCCTATGCGGTCGAGGCCGCGCGCCACAAAAACCAGCGGCCAACTGCCGGCAAAAGCGAGGAATGACTTGCCGAACACAGAAAATACATAACCGCCGATGGCTAGCGGCTTGCGGCGGCCTAGTCTGTCCGAGTAACGGCCGGAGAATACTTTAATGAGAGCAGCCAAACTTTCAGCTGTCCCTTCGATTAAGCCCAATACGGCAGGGCTTGCGCCTAGCTGTGTCGTAAGAAATAGGGGGATAAGGGGATAAACCATCTCAGAGGAGATGTCGGTAAAGAAGCTAATTAGTCCAAGCAGGAAGATATTCACGGGCTGCCTCCTTCACGTAACAAAACTCGGGTGCGAACATCGCTTTTATGTTATGGGGTGGTTATGAGATATGCAAGATATGTACTCCGCAATAAGCGCAAAGTTTCCGCTGCTGTCGGCCCTCTCGGTCGAAGAGCAGGCTGTTGTTAAAGCAAACCTCGGGTATGTGAAGTTTGCCGACCAGCAGTTGCTCATCACCAAGGCTGAGCAGTGCAAGAGCGTCTTCTTTGTCTTAACCGGCAGCATTCGTGTCTATATGGTTTCCGAGGAGGGGCGCGAGATTACGCTTTATCGCTTGGTGCCCGGGGATGTCTGCTTGTTTACCCTATCTTGTCTAGCGGGCTTAGGGGAGCTACTGGCCAATGCCGAGGCCAGTGCCGGGACAGAGGTAGTAACTTTGCCGGGAATCATCTATCAAAACTTGATGCACAGCAGTCCCGCGCTACATAAGCACACCATGGCTAGTGCTCTTACGCGGCTCAGGCAGGTTATGAAAGTGGTCGAGCTCGTGACCTTTGTGCCAATCAAGCAGCGGGTTGGGTTGTTCTTGTGTGATGCCATGCATAAGCAGGGGTCGGTCAAATTAAAGCTAACCAGAGAGCAGATTGCTCTCGAAGTCGGAACGGCCAGAGAAGTCGTAAGCCGCGTATTGGGCGAGTTTGAGCAAGAAGGCGTCCTAACACTCGGGCGTGGAAGCGTAACGGTGCTGCAAAGGGACGTCATAAACGACTTTTGCCTTGTGTGACTTAGTCACAGTAAGCAGGCACATGCCACTATATACTCGTTACATAGCAAGTGCAAAAGCTTGCGCATGTAAGGAGGAACTGGAGTTGAAAAATATGTTTTTGGTGATAGCAGTAAGCTTAGTCGCGGGCATGCTGGTAATGGGTGGGCTCGTGTACAGCTTGGCTCCTAGGCTTATGATGATGGAGAGTCAGAGTAAGTACGGGTTTGACCACACTGTGGAAGCGTTCATCGCGGAGGTAGATAAGGCCGGCTGGAAAGTCGTCGGTCAACACGACATGAAAAGCACGCTGGCCAATTTTGGACATGACGTACTAAATGTTAAAATAATAGAGGTGTGCTCCGCTAAGTACTCGGCCGAGATCCTTAAGCTTGACGACGAGCGGATTGTATCGCCGCTGATCCCTTGCCGCATTGCTATCTACGAGAAGAGCAACGGCAACACCTACATCGGCCGCATGAACTCACCGCTCTTTGGGCGCATGTTTGGCGGAGTGATTAACAAAGTCATCGCCGAAGCTTCGGTTATCACTGAGGGCATGATTCAGAAGATTATTAAGTAGGAGGAGACAAGCATGAGCAAGACACTGCGGTTCTTTATGCTGCAAACCTGCCCGCACTGCAAAAATGCCATCCGCTGGATGGAGGAGCTGCGGAACGAAAATCCAAGCTATGCCAAGATTCCGGTAGTAACGGTGAACGAGCGCGAGCAACCGGACGTAGCAAACCAGTTCATGTATGACTTAGTTCCCACCTACTACCTAGATAAGACTAAGTTGCACGAAGGTGTAGCAAGCAAGGACAAGATTCGCGCTGTGTTCGATGCCTACATGGCAGCGGAGACTAAGGCCTAGTCTTCGACGAAGCAAAAACGAAGCAAAAGAGAAGCAAAAGGGACGGAGCCTTTTGCTTCATCTTTTTTGCTTCATAGCTAGTCAGCGTCGCCTGCCAAGTTGAAGTACCAGGGGATGCCAAAGCGGTCTTTCACGCCGCCGTAGCACTTAGTCCAAAAGGTCTCCTGCAGTTCCTTAAGCACCGTCCCACCTTCGTCACGTAGGCGGGCAAAGGCGTGCTCGATGTCAGCTATATTGTCTAGCACCAAGGCTAGGGAGATGTTCTCCCCGGCCGTGATTGTGCTGCCCGGAGGAGCGTCCGACAGCATAATCTTGCTGCCGTGGATTACGAGTTCGGCATGCAGTACGAGATCCTTGGTTGTGTCTGGCAGGCTAAAGTCAGGTGAAGGAGGTGCGTCACCGTAGGTGTAGATGGCCGTTTTGTCGGCTGAGAAAATGTCGGCATAGAGGTCAAAGGCTTCGCGGCAGTTATTCTACATCCGCCTTTCGTGTCACTTCCTTAGGCTCTCTGTGGCGCAGGCGCTCGCGAGCTTGCGCATGGTACTGCTCTAGGATGGGTACGAGATAGTCTAAGCTTAGCATACCGAAATTTTGGCACCTGGGCAAGCTAAGAGTGGACGTAGTTCGTGCAGGAAATAGCTCCCCGATGCTGAAACATTAGGAGAAAGGGGGCATGCGAGATGCAAGTCTATTTGGGACGTGTTGAAACGAAGTTTGGCACCGTGCATTACGCAGTAACTGAGCAGGGAGCGGTGGCTATAACGGTGCCGGGTCAGGCGCAGGCCGAGGCTTTTGGTATATTGGAGCGCCGCGGGTTCAAAGCCGCGGATTGCCTGCCTGACACGCAAGGGCTCCACAATGTAAAGAAGGAACTAGAGGAGTATTTTAGCGGCACGCGCCGTGAGTTTTCATTCCCGCTAGACATGCAGGGGACGGAGTTCGAACTGCGGGTATGGCAGGCGCTGCGCGATATCCCTTATGGTGAGCGGCGCAGTTATTCCGATATCGCTCGCGCCGTAGGTGTGCCTAAGGGCGCGCGAGCAGTAGGGGGGGCGAACAGCCGCAACCCCCTGCCGCTAGTGATCCCCTGCCACCGCGTGTGTGCGCAGGGCGGGGGCTTAGGTGGCTTTGCCGGTGGGCTGGAGTGCAAGCGGTTTTTGCTGGAGCTAGAACAAAGGAGTCTTGCCGGTGAGTGTTCCCGTTAGGGTAGGGCAGCGCGTCAGTTTGCGGGTGGAGGGCATAACGCACGAGGCGGAGGGTGTTATGCGCTATAACGGGTTTACCGTGTTTGTGCCTGACGCATTGCCGGGTGATGTTGTCGATGCTGACGTTATTTCGGTTAAACCGCACTATGCACGCGCGTTGCTGTCTAATGTAGCGGTCGCGTCGCCTGACCGCGCGACTCCGCCTTGCCCGTACTATGCCAAGTGCGGCGGGTGCCAGCTTATGCACGCAAGCTACCCAGCACAGCTACGCTATAAGGAGGAGCAGGTGCGGGCCGCATTAACTCGCATCGGTGGTTTAGACGGCGTCGTCGTGCGGCCGATTATCCCGATGCAGGAGCCCTACAACTACCGCAATAAGGCGCAGTTTCCGGTGGGCTTGCAGTCGGGTAAGGTCGTGATGGGGTGCTATAAGCGACGCAGTCATGAGATAGTTCCGGTTGATACGTGCCTAATCCAGCACAGCGCGAACAATGCGGCTCTGGCTGTTACGGGCGAGCTGGTTGCTCATTTTGGGTGGAGCGTGTATGAGGAAACACAGCACACGGGGTTACTCAGGCATGTCCTCGTGCGGCATGCGGTGGCTACAAACGAGACTATGATAGTCTTAGTCATCAACGGCGAGACGTTGCCGCGAGCCGCGGAGTTCGCAGGCGAAATTAGACGACGCTTGCCAAGTGTTGTTTCGGTGCAGATAAACATCAACCGCAAACGCGGCAACGTCATTTTGGGGGAGACTACTCGCCTTATTTGGGGCAGGGAACATATTGTCGACGAAGTGGCCGGGCTTAAGTTTAAGGTTTCGGCGCGTTCTTTTCTGCAGGTGAACCCGGTGCAGACCGCCGTACTCTACGGCAAAGCGCTGGAGTACGCCGCGCTTACGGGCAGAGAAAACGTATTTGACCTATATTCGGGTGTAGGCACCATCTCGCTGTTTCTAGCACGCGAAGCGCGGCAAGTGACCGGCATCGAAATTGTGCCGGAGGCTGTGCGCGACGCCGAGGAAAACGCTCGTCTTAACGGCATCACCAATGCAACGTTTATCACCGGCGCGGCAGAAGAAGTCGTGCCGAGGCTTGTCGCAGCGGGTGAGTCGCCAGAGGTTTGCGTCGTCGACCCGCCGCGCGCCGGTTGTCAGGAAAGTTTGTTGGCTACACTCGCGGCCGCCCGACCCAAGCGCATTGTCTATGTCTCCTGCAACCCCTCGACACTTGCGCGCGACTTGCGTTACTTAAGCGAACACGGCTTTCGCGCCGAAGAAGTCCAACCGGTAGATATGTTCCCACATACTAGCCATGTTGAGACGGTAGTCTTGATGTCAAGGGTTGATAAGTAAGCGTGTAATAAGATAAGTAAATAAAGGCTTTCCGTGATTTGAGGTCTGGTTCTAAGCCGGAAGGATAATCACGGATTTTTGCTTTGTGGGAACTTATCCAAGATAGGCAGGTTAGATGATTAAGAAGATGATATGGATATTGATGTGGTGAGTTGACACGATTGCTGGCAAAAACGTGGCGAGTTGATAGGATTGATGAAAAAATGAATGTAGGCTATTGCAAGTAGATCAGTCATCATTCGAAATATTGATCAGATAGAGTGATAGCGTTATTGTTTCAGCTCCCGCATAATGGCCACTAGTTGACATGCTTGTTTGTCCGCAAGCTGACGGATATAATGACCGTATCTTAGGAAAGGAAAAGACGTCTCTTTTGCGGTGAATTAAGCAGATTCACCCGAGACGTCTCCCCAAACAGCATGTTAATCATAACAAATTACAGGCTGCTTGAAAAGTCGCCCCGCGTTTTTTGTTTGGTGTACAGAGACGG